>DAITMV010000006.1:0-46362 GCA_036834985.1 Burkholderiaceae bacterium
CTGGTGTTGGGGGGGGGTTGTGTCGTTGTAGAAGGAGGGTTGTTGGGGTATGTATGTGTGGGGGCTGCTCGACGGAGCGGGGGGGTGGGTGGGGGGGGGTTTTTTTTTTGGTTTCCGACCTTTTTTTGGCCGGCCCCCCTTGTTTGGGGTCTATGTCGCATTTGGACAGGTGCCAGTCGTAGCGGGGCTGTTTTACGGCATTAAACCCGCCGTGACGGCCATCGTGGTACAAGCCGCTCATCGGATTGGCTCCCGAGCGCTGAAAAATAACTGGCTGTGGGGTATTGCCGCCGCGTCGTTTGTTGCGATTTTTGCGTTCAACGTGCCGTTCCCGGCGATTGTGCTGGCGGCCGCACTGACCGGCTATGTCGGGGGGCGTGTATCGCCCGATACCTTCAAAACGGGAGGTGGGCATGGCACGGCCCAGATCTCCTATGGCGCTGCAATCATTGACGACCACACACCCACGCCACCTCATGCCACCTTTCGGTGGGCTCGCCTGGCCCGCGTTGCGCTGGCGGGGGCCCTGCTGTGGGCCATCCCCATGACAGTGTTGGTGGCCGTGTATGGCTGGGATCACACCCTGACACAAATGAGCTGGTTTTTTACCAAAGCAGCCCTGCTGACCTTTGGTGGTGCTTACGCGGTCTTACCGTATGTATATCAGGGCGCGGTGGATACGTTTGCCTGGTTGACTCCCGAGCAAATGATTGATGGCCTGGCCTTGGGCGAAACCACGCCCGGCCCGCTGATCATGGTGGTGTCCTATGTGGCATTTGTGGGAGCCTATCTGAAAGCAGCGCTGGGGCCTGGTGCCTTGTTTGCGGCCGGTGCCTTGGCCGCTACATTGGTGACTTGGTTTACGTTTTTGCCGTCCTTTATATTCATTCTGGCGGGCGGACCCTTGGTCGAGTCCACCCACAACGATCTGAAATTCACAGCCCCGCTGACAGCCATCACTGCGGCGGTGGTCGGTGTAATTTTGAATCTTGCGATTTTTTTCGGGTACCACGTGTTATGGCCTGTCGGTTTGTCCGGGCCTTTCGATGCATGGTCTGCGGTGATCGCAGTGGGGGCCGCAATCGCACTGGTGCGTTACAAAACCAATGTGATGTATGTGATTGGTGTTTGTGCAGGCTTGGGCTTACTTATCAAACTGGTGCTTGTCTGATGTGGGCGATTTAGATTTCAACCCGGGTATGCAGCTCGGGTAAATGTACGTGGGGGGAGGTCAGGTGTTTTGCAAATTCATGCATCACCCGTTCTTCGCCATGTACCAAAAAAGTGTGGTCCGGTGTGCCGGTTTGTTGGTGCCAGGCGAGCAACTCCTGCTGATCGGCGTGCGCTGAAAATCCGTTGATGGTGTGGATCGAGGCATTGACCGGAAACTCATCGCCGAAAATATGTACATGCTGTGCCCCGTCGATGATTTGCCGGGCCAAGGTGCCCACGGCTGCATAGCCCACAAACACAATACTCGACTCGGGGCGCCCCAGGTTTTGTTTCAGATGATGCCGGACTCGCCCACCGGTACACATCCCCGAACCGGCCATGATGATGGCGCCTGATTTGATGCGATTCAGTGCCATGGACTCAGCCGTTTCCCGGACAAAATGCAGCCCTTTTAATTCAAAGGGATCAATCCCTTGTTCAAACAAGGCAGTTGTTTTGGGTGCAAACACATCGGCATGCTGACGAAACACCTCAGTGGCTGAAATGGCCATCGGCGAGTCTAAAAACACATGGGTCGATCGTGGAATTTTATGCTGTTGTAAACCTTCGCGCAGGAAGTACAGCAACTCTTGAGCGCGTTCGAGTGCAAAGGTCGGAATGATCACATTCCCGCCGCGCTCAAAGGTGTCGTTGATGGCGTGATACAACTCGTCAATCGAGGGGGCCAACGGTTTGTGCAAACGGTCGCCATAGGTGGTCTCCATCACCACGACGTCGCAGTCTGAAGGCGGTACAGGACTGCCAAGCAAGGGGTGATCGGAGCTGCCAATATCGCCAGAGAACAACACCCTGCGATGCTGTCCTTGGTCTTTTAATTCAAACAGGACGCTGGCTGAGCCCAGAATATGCCCTGCGTCATGGAGCGTGATTTGAACGTTCTCATCCAGGCGAATCGGTTGGCGGTATCCCACTGTACGTTTGAACAAATCAAAACAGTTCAGTGTGTCGATGATCGAGTACAGGGGCTTTAGTTTGCTTTGCAAGCCACGTCGCTCGGCTTTGCGTTGCTGGTATTTAGCCTCCTCCTCTTGAAGGTGGGCCGAGTCAAGCAAGACCAGTCGGGCCAAAGCCCGGGTCGCTGAGGTGGTGATCACCTCACCACGAAAGCCCCTCTTGTAGAGCAGTGGCAGTCGGCCACAGTGGTCCAGGTGGGCATGTGTCAGGACGACGACATCGATGTCGGCCGGGTTAAATCCAAAAGACTTCTCGTTTTCTGCCTCGTTGTCACGGTCACCCTGGTAAAGACCGCAATCAATCAGAATTCGCAGGTTGCCACAGGCGAGCAAATGACATGAACCTGTAACGCCTCGGTTGGCTCCATGAAAAGAGATGTGCATATAAGGCCAGTTGCATCGGCGAGAGTTTCAATGGCTTTCATACTGCCCTTGTGATGTTGCAAATACAACTGGTTCATGTAGATTCAACCGATGGTGATTGGTACAAAAATGCGCATACCATCCCGTTCAATCAACAGCGCAACGATTTTGCCCGCGTGATCCACCTGCGTCTTTAATTGCTCTGGCGTACGGATCACTGACCCGTTGGCCGATACAATGACATCGCCTGCCCGGATGCCCGCGCGTGCGGCAGGTCCGTTCATGACCTCTTGAACCACCAGCCCTTGTCCACCAGATACCTCTCGTTGTTCATCATGGGTCAACGGGCGAACGCTTAAACCAAGTTTGCCGCTGGTTGGAATAGCCTGTGGTGCAACCGCAGCGGTACTTGCCATATCGCTTAACTCGCCTGTGATCAGCGTTAATTCCTTGACGTGCCCCTGATGCCAGACAGACAGCCTGGAGGTGACGCCTGGCGCTGTTGAGGCAACCACGGATGGCAACTCAGAGGACCTGCCGATGTCATGGCCGTTGAACGACAGGATGATGTCTCCTGCTTCGATACCTGCTTTGGCGGCAGGGCTGTTGCGCTCGACGGAGGTCACCAGTGCTCCGTGTGGTTTGTCCAGCCCAAAGGTGTCAGCCAGCCCTTGATCCATTTCCTGAATGGATACACCGAGCCTTCCACGGCTTACCTTGCCCTTAGTGACGAGCTGGTGCTCTACATTCATGGCGACATCGATCGGAATGGCAAATGACAAGCCCTGATAGCCACCCGAACGGCTGTAGATTTGTGAGTTGATGCCCACCACTTCACCGTTAACGTTAAACAGGGGCCCACCGGAGTTGCCCGGGTTGATGGCCACATCAGTTTGCATAAAAGGCACAAAACCGTCATCAGGCAGTGTCCGCGATTTGGCTGAAATAATGCCCGCCGTCACGGTGTTCTCAAACCCGAAGGGCGAACCAATCGCCACCACCCACTCG
Source organism: Burkholderiaceae bacterium (assembly GCA_036834985.1). GTDB lineage: Bacteria > Pseudomonadota > Gammaproteobacteria > Burkholderiales > Burkholderiaceae_B > DAITMV01. The sequence goes on from DAITMV010000006.1 coordinate 3,558, forward strand.
CCCACGCGGGCTTTCTGCGGATCACCGATTTTGACGGTGGGGAGCCCCTGGGCCGGGATGCGTAACACAGCTACATCACTGAGTTTATCGATGCCGACCACTTTGGCCTTGAATTCGCGCTTGTCATTCAATTTGACCGTTACTTCATCGGCCTGCTCAACCACATGGGCATTTGTCAGGATGACTCCACCCGCGTCAACAATAAAGCCAGACCCCAAGCCATGCATCGGTATGTTGTGGGGTAGAGCCGATCCGGGCGCACCGAATCGCTTTAAAAAATCTGACAGCGCCGAGTCATCTTCAAGGTCTGGCTGAGTTTGCGCGGAGGTTTTGGTGGTCCCCGAAACGCTGATGTTAACAACTGCAGGGCCTTGGGCGCTCACAATGCTTGTGAAATCCGGCAGGTTGATGCCTTCGCGCAGTGGGGTCATCGGTACGGGAGGGCTGGCGACAGTGGAGGCGTTGGCCTGATGCCAGCCGAGCCGGTCATGCAGTGCAAAGCCAGCACCGAAGGTTGCAATAAGCAAGGATGCGATAAGGATTTTTTGTCGAAGGGGTTTCATCACGCACCTGAACGTAAAAGTTCTAACGACCCTTTAGAGTGTGTGATGCCTTCGCAAATTCACAGGAATTTGTAACCGAATGTTGGGCCGTGCTGTTGATCAAGGCCCTGAGGATGTGTCATTGTCGGCCTGCATCAGCGCTTGAACGGGTAGGTCCTGCTTGACCAGTATCACCGTGCAAGGCGCAGCCATGGCGACCTTGATCGGCACGGTCGGTTTGATGTTAACTTTTTGCAGTCGCAGGCCATGGGTGGCGGCCCCCATCACAATCACACTCACCTGATTGCCTTCCGCATAGCGCAGCAGGGCATCGGCCACATCGTCCGATTCGAGCACGTGAAAGGACACATGCAGCGCGTCAAGATCCAAAGGTTTAGCCCATTGCTTAAGCATGCTCAGGTAACGTCGATGGACTGCTATTTCACTTTTGTCAAGGGTCGTGGCGTTTGATGCATTGGGCGAAATCACCGTCACCACGGCCAAGCGGGCACCCGGCCGCACACCCAAGAGCCGGATGGTGGATTGCCGAAGTGCGTAAAGTGTGGCGTCTGTTACATCCTTGTGCGGTACTGCCACCAAAACGATAGGCACGTCATCCAGATGGCGGGACGCAATGGCGCTGGGGGTGTATTCCATACCTGCCGCGCGAATCCAGCGTTTGACGGTTGTCCATACACTGGGGCCCAAGGTTTGCTCACCCAGCTCTGTGAGTTTGACTTGGCTTGGATTGGCCAAATCAAACATCAAGTGTGCTGCCGAGGGGTAACGATCCGCGGCCACCGGCGCAAGACACTGGAGTATGACCTCTTGCAGCCACGGGGGCGTATCAGGCCGTAGTTGGCGGGGAGGTTTGGGTGTCATCCACATGCGTTGGCGCATACCGCCTTTGGTACTCGGATTCCCAAAGGGTAGTTCGCCTGTCAGCAATTCGTAAAGCATCACGCCAATCGCAAAAATATCGCTACGCGGATCGCCTCTTGCACCAACAATTTGTTCTGGAGAAATCCATGCTGGCGAGCCCACTGACTTGCGTAACTCTTCAGCCATGAGGTCGGGGTATAGCGCATGGCATGACAAACCAAAATCAAGCATGACAACGGTATCGTCCGGTTTGATCAACACGTTGGCAGGCTTTAAGTCCAGGTGACAGACGTTTTGTTTGTGCAGGCTGTGCGCCGCTTTGGCCATGCCGATACCCAGCATCGTAATGCGTTCAATGCTGGGGGGGGTGTGTTCAATGCGGGCTCGTTCCAGCACCTGTTCCAGTACCTCGCCCTCCATCCATTCCATGACAAGGTAGGGCAGGCGTTCCATATCGCCGGCGGCTACAAAGCGGGGTACGTGGGGTCCCTGAATCGAGCGCAGTATCTGCGATTCAATCTCAAAGCCGACGATGTTCTCGGCGCCGTCGCTGACCGACATGCGGGGAACCTTCATAATCATCGGGAACGGCTCGGGCGTGCCGTTGGCAAAGCCAACGCGAGCGATTTTAGCCATGCCGCCGGCGTGGATGATCTCGTGAATCACAAAGCCGTCAATCACTTGCCCGGGCACAACCATGGTCATCGGCCTGTCTCCAGTCGCTTGGCCAACGCCTCAGGCAGTCCGGCTGTGCGGACGGCCTGGGCTGCCGCCTCAACGTCGTAATCGAGACGCAAAAAAGTCAGTGTTTTATAGTCACTGTCAAAGAGCGCATAGGCGGCGCGTGGGTCGCCATCTCGGGGTTGTCCAACGGACCCGACCGTTGCAATCCAGCTGCGGTGTGATGGTACCGGTATGGGCACCCCAGGTACTGGCTTAAAGGGCATCAGGCCATGGCCTTGCCCCAGGTAATACAAGGTTTGGTGGTGTACATGTCCGCCGAATACATAGCGGATGTTCGGGTGGGTGCAGGCCGCCTGGAGGCTTTGCGAGGCGACTTGCTCATTGTCAACATAGCGCCAACGCTCAGGCGCATCGGCACTGGCATGCACCAAAAATACCGCGTCGAGTTGGGCCGTCAGGGGCAGGGTTTTGAGCCAACGCAGGTTGGTGTCGGTCAACACCCGATGGGTCCAGTGCGCTGTCAGCGACCCGTGGGTATCCTTCTCAATCGGAGGTGTCAAGGCCATCTGTTCATGATTGCCACATAGCACAATTGCGTCGCTGGCCTGGAGTTCTCGGCAACGCTCAACCACTGCGTTGGGGTCAGGTCCGTAACCGACCAGGTCTCCAAGGATCGCAAAATGAGTCGCCCCTCGAGATAACGCGTCGTTAATGCAGGTATCGAGCGCATACAGATTGGAATGCAGGTCCGAGAGCAGAGCGAGTTTCATGAGACGTTTGTAGATGATTTACCCCTATTGTAGGGCCTGCAGGCTACTTGTGTTTGGGGAATGGGGTACAGTGGGTTATTCTTTACGACAGCATTTAGTTTTTTAATTCACCACGTTCAGGAATAAAACAATGAAAAGTGCATTACGAGTCGTTGCCGCGGGTGTAATCCTTGCCGTCGCGAGCCTGTCGGCCCCTGCGGTTGCCACCGCAGCAGCTCCCATGGTCAAAACGCAAGCCCCTGGGTATTACCGGGTCATGGTGGGCGATTTTGAGGTCACGGCTTTGTCCGACGGTACAGTCAAATTGCCGGTGACCAAGCTGTTGCATGGCAAGGCAGAGAAAACCAGTGCGGAGTTAAAACGCAATTTTTTGGGTGATGAAGTCGATACCTCGGTCAATGCATACCTGATCAACACCGGCAGCAAACTGGTCTTGGTCGATACCGGTGCCGCGGGTCTGTTTGGCCCTACGCTGGGTAATGTGGTGGCCAACTTGAAAGCGGCGGGTTATCAACCTGACCAAGTGGATGCAGTGGTGATTACCCATATGCATCCTGACCACGTAGGCGGTTTGATGGCAGGCGACCAGCGTGTGTTTCCCAATGCCACCTTGCATATCGATAAAAAAGATGTTGATTTTTGGTTAAGCAGCGCCAATATGGATGCAGCGCCCAAGGACAACAAGGGCTTTTTCCAGGGGGCGATGGCTTCGGTCAATCCGTATGTGGCAACGGGCCAGTTAAAGCCTTTTGAGGGCGACACCCAATTGTTGCCGGGTATCAAAGCCCAAGCCAGCTATGGCCACACACCCGGCCACGCCATTTATGTAGTGGAGAGTAAAGGGCAGAAGCTGATTTTATGGGGTGATCTGATGCATGTGGCCGCGGTGCAGTTCAAAGACCCTTCCGTGACCATCGCCTTTGACTCGGACAGCAAAGCCGCACGCCTGGCGCGTGAAAAGGCATTTGCGCTGGCTGCCAAGGAGGGCGATATGGTGGCTGCGACTCATCTGTCTTTCCCCGGCATGGGCCATCTGGTTAAAAACGGCAAGGGGTATACCTTTTTGCCGCTAAACTACATGGGCCTGAAATAATCGTCCAACCCTGAACGCCTCGTAGCCCTGCATGCGGGGCTACAGAATGCGCCCCCGGGTGGGGCGCTACACGTGCATGGATCTTGCTGTGATGGTGTAACACTCCCAGCGTAGTTTTATACATCTTCATTTCACACAGGATATCCAGTCATGAGTTCAATCCATTTTATCGGCGGCGAAAAAGGTGGGGTCGGCAAATCAGTCGCTGCACGCGCCCTGGCACAGTACTGCATTGACAAAGGCCTGCCGTTTACCGGGTTTGACACGGATCGCTCACACGCCTCCTTTTCCAGGTTTTACGGTGAGTATGCCCACCCAGTGATTATTGACCGGTATGAGAGTCTGGACCTGATTGCAACGCACTTTGAATCCCACTCAGAGCAAAGCAAAGCACCTTGCGCGATTGTTGACCTCGCGGCGCAAACGGCCGCACCGCTGGCTCGATGGATCCATGAATCCGATGTGTTGTCAGTCCTGCAGGCATTGGGCGTGTCCGTACATTTTTGGCATGTATGTGATGGCGGACAGGACTCTGTCGCGCTGTTGGAAAAACTCACGGCCACCTACGGAGAAGCAGCCAATTTTGTCGTGGTGAAAAATCTCGGGCGTGGCAGTGATTTTAAGCTGCTCGAGTCATCGAAGGCGTATCAGCACAGTGTGGCCCATGGGGCGGTGGTGTTAACATTGCCTGCATTACACGAGGCCAGCATGCACAAGATTGACAAACAAAATGCCAGTTTCTGGGCTGCGATTCATCGTCGAGATGGGGTTGACTCATTGGGTATGCTCGAGCGCCAGCGGGTCAAGATGTGGCTTAAACACACCTACGATGCGTTCGATAGCGTTGCCTTGGCATAACGCCCTACCACCTGCCTGAGGGTGTCCGGGTTTACCGGCTTGGCGATGTGACCGTTCATGCCGTGTTCAATCGCCAGCTCGATGCTGTCCTGATCGGCCGAACCAGAGAACGCCAGGATCGGTGTGTTCTGATTCAGGCCCGCTGTTTTTCTGAGTGCGTCAGTCAGTTCCAGGCCGCTCATGTCTGGCATGTTGATATCAGAAATGATCAGATCAAAGGATTTGTTTTGACACTCCTTGAGGGCCTGCTTCGCACTGGCCGCCACCTGAACCCGATGAGAATCGCGCATCAGGATTTTTTTGAGCACCACCCGGTTTAATTCGGCATCGTCGACCACCAGTATGTTTAACTGCCGATCATGCGGTGCAGCGGGCGGCGAGGAGGTGGCAGATGCCTCGTTGGCCTGAGCGGGAACCGTGCCCGACACGTCACATTCAAAGGGCAGTGTGACCAAAAACTCTGTACCTGCACCCAGCTCTGACATCACGACAATATTGCCCCCCATGGCCTCAACCAGAGATTTGGTGATGGACAGACCCAGCCCGGAGCCGCCGTATTCCCGGAAATTTGATACATCCGCCTGCACAAAGGGCGTAAACAGCGTGGATAACTTGTCTTGCGCAATACCGATGCCTGAGTCCTTGATGCTGATATGCGCCATGCAGTGGTGTGTGTCGTCCAGCTCTATGGAGGCGGAGCAGACAATACGCCCTTTTGATGTAAATTTGACCGCGTTTGAAATCAGATTTTGCAGAACCTGACGCAGCCGCGTCGGGTCGCCGTTAACCAGAATGTGATCGAATGCATGGTTTAAGTCCAACTCAAACCGGACACCTTTTTTCAACGCAATCGGTTCATACAGCGGTGCCGCATTTCGTATGGTCTCATGCAGGCTGAAGGGAATTTTTTCCAGTCGCAGACGGCCTGATTCAAACCCGGTGATGTCCAGCAAGTCATCCAGAATGATCCGGATGGATTTAGCCGAGTCCTTGATGCGTGCGATCTGTGTTTTGACCGGACCGTCTGGCAGCTCTTCAAGCATGATGTCAGACGATCCTAAAATTCCATTCAACGGATTTCTGATTTCATGCCCAATGGTGGCCATGAATCGAGACTTCGATGCACTGCTGACAAATGCCGCTTCGCGGGCCATTTGTAATTCGGTGACTTCTTGCATACAGACAAAAAAGCCTACGATCTGTCCGTCAATTTCATCCGGAAGCATGCTGACCAGACCATAGCGTTCGCCGTTACCATTGATGTCCTGGAACTTGTTCACAAAACGTTGTGACACGCCCCGCAGCACCTGCTGAATATGTGGCAGTGCTTTTTGATAGGAGTCTGGCGACAGTAAATCACTCAAGCGCATGCCTGGTAAATGATGTCGCGAGATGCCAAACCAATCCTCATACGCATAGTTGGCAAATACGTTCATCAAGTTGTTGTCCCAGTAGCCGATCAGCAGGGGAACAGTATCGAGAATTTTCTTGGTTTTTCGTTCGGCCTTCGACAGCTCCTGTGTACGGGCTTGCACCACATCTTCGAGTTGATCATTCATGTGTTGCAAGGCGATTTGTGCAGCCTTTTGCAACTGAATGTCCGTGTTGGACCCGACCCACCGAATCAGTGACCCCGATTCGTCAAAGACCGGAGTGGCTCGTGTGTCAAACCAGCGGTATTCACCATCAAATCGCCTGATACGAAACTCCGCACAAAACACAGTGCGATTGTTCACGGCATTTTTCCACAGTGTTATCAAGGCGGGTTTGTCATCTGGATGAATCTGTTCGGCCCAGTTATCGCCAAGTTGCAAAGCAGCGTCAATACCCGTGTATTGCTCCCAGCGGCTGCTCAGGTAGTCGCAAGCGCCGCTCTTGTCACAGGTCCACACCATTTGAGGCAAGTAGTTGGCTAAATCGCGCCAGCGCCTTTCATTCTCGTTGCGACGGGCAATTTCCTCGACATGACGTTTTTCTCGTTCGATATGGTGTTTGATAAAAAACGAAATACCGACACATGCAGCCGTGAGCAACACGATAAAAACAAGTATCTCAACCCAGTGAATGTGGCCTCGCTCAAAACTATCCATCATGCTGGGGGTGGCTTGTGCCGTGATGCGCCATTGACGCCCAAACAGCTCTATCACTTGTTCGACCGTCAGCGGATGATTCTTTTTGGCCATGCGAACCGTCGGATTGCCAAATACCTGCTGCGGTTTGTCGGCCTCGGTGATATCCACGATGTTCAGAGACATCATTTCGCGGTTTAGCTGGGCTGTTGCCAATAAATCATCGATCAGCAAGGCCGCGTAAGTCCAGCCAATCAGATGCTGCTCCCGGTCGCGATCGGAGATCAGGGGGGTGTCTGAATCCCGATAGACAGGCACCAAGAGTAAAAAACCGATCGCGTTCGGATCGTTGATTTGCAATAGTTTGAGAGGGGCTGTCAGTCCGGGATAGCCTGAGCGAGCGCTGTTCATGGCAGCCTCTCGCCGTCTGGGTTCAGAGGCCAAATCCAGCCCGAGGGCTGAATGATTGCGCGAGGAGGGCTCGATGACTTCGACCAAAAAAACGTCACCGACATGCGGTTCAAACTGAATGACTTTTTTAGGGTACAGCGGGTCTCTTTGGCCCTGTTGCAGCTGTTGTTTCAGATCACGGGGATGAATTTTACGGACAAACCCAAAACCGCGTGATCCGGGAAATTCACGTTCAGTATCCCGGTGGTTGATGAATGAACGCACTTGGGACGGTCTGACCACCGAGTCGTCATCGCTGAGCAGTGAGGCTCTGAGTGCCTTGGAGCCCAACGCAAACATGTTGATTTTCGAGTTGATCGACTTGGAGGCTTCTTTTAACAACAATGACAACTCTTGCGTCTCATGTTGCTGCGTTTGCACATCGTGGGCATACAGGAACAGGCTCATCCCGGCCAATGTTAATAGCCAGATGATTGCCAGTAATCGTGAGGAGTATCGTTCGAGAAATTCCATGTCCAGCCTGTTACAGTAAGCGCTCCGGGAGCAGAGGGCCGGCAGGCTGACGTATCTATTGATTAGCACATGCCACTTATATGGGGGACATCTTGATTCAAATAGAGCAGGTCTGCTGTGACGAGAAGCACGGTAGTTTGCCGCTAAATCACGGTTTAGACGTAAAAGATTGTTAAATGTATAAATGCGATGTGTAAGGTATTGATCTGATAAAGGAAGCTTAGTGAGCACATTCAAAATGCCCGGCGTCTATGTGCAGGAAAAAACAGTCACTTCGGGTCCGATCGTTGCGGTCGCCACAGCTGTTCCAGCCTTTGTTGGATACACCGAGCGGGCTGACAATAAGGGCGCATCGCTTCGTAACAAGCCCTGGCGAATCACATCCTGGGCTGAGTTTGTAACGTATTTTGGCGAGGCACCGCCCCGTGCCTTCCGGTTACATCCAGCCGCCTTGTTAGAGGGTGAGACTGGCGAGGATCTCTGGACGCCCGACGGCCCCTGCGCCAACCAATCGTACCTGCTTGAGTGCACATCAACGGTCTATCTGTTGTATGACAGCATGCGTTTGTTCTTCCAGAATGGAGGCGGGCCGTGCTATGTCGTCTCGGTGGGCGGTTTCAATGATCCCGTGTCTGCTGTTGCGCTGATGGCGGGTATTGACGTCCTGACCATGGAATCAGAGCCAACGTTATTGGTAATTCCTGACGCGGTTCAGCTGCCGCTGGATGACTGCATCGCTGTTCAGCAGCATATGTTGAATCATTGCGGCACCGAGATGAAAAACCGCTTTGCGATTTTGGATGTACCCGTAAGCAAGGAGCCGCCGCTTCTTACCGCTGATCCCATGTACCCCGTGGCTGCTTTTCGCAGTCGGATAGGTCAGCAGAATCTTGCCTTTGGCGCGGCGTATTTCCCTTGGTTGCACACCAGCGTTATATCGGTGCAGGAGCTATCAGTGGGCCTGCTCGATACAGAGAGCAGCCACTTGCTGGGCAACTTGCCCCCCGTGGCTAGCGAACTACAAGGCCAGCTTCAGGCGAGCGGATCAGGCATTCAGCGATTACTGGAGTTAATGGCTCGCCAGCTGAATTATTTGCCCCCCTCGGCCGCAATGGCCGGTATCTACACTGCAGTGGATAACGCTCGTGGTGTTTGGAAAGCCCCGGCCAATGTGAGTTTGAACGCGGTGCTGTCGCCTGCAGTCAGCCTGTCGATCGATCAGCAAGACCCGCTAAATAGTGATGGGCAAGGCATGTCAGTTAACGCCATTCGCAGCTTTGTGGGTCAAGGCACGCTGGTGTGGGGTGCCCGTACGCTGGACGGTAATAGCCAGGACTGGCGTTACGTCAATGTGCGTCGCACGATGATCATGCTCGAGGAGTCAATTCGCTTGGCGGCTAAAGCCTTTGTGTTTGAAACCAATACAGCATCGACCTGGGCAACCGTCAAGGGCATCATCAGCAACTTTTTGACTGGCATCTGGCAGCAGGGCGGATTGATGGGAAGCAAGGCCGAGGAGGCTTTTGCAGTGTACGTGGGTTTGGGTGAAACCATGACAGCGGACGATATTCTGGAGGGCTTTTTGCGCGTTACCGTACTGGTCGCGTTGACCCGACCCGCCGAGTTTATTGAAATCACCTTCCAACAGCAGATGCAAAAATCTTGATGCCGCTCGTTGCGGCTGCAGTTCAGAGACAAAACGCCAACACAGCATAGGAGTGTCGTTATGGCAGAGGATGGATCACAATCATCAGGTATGGTTGCGCCGTTACCCAAGTTCTGTTTTCAGGTGACGTGGGGGACACAGGTGATGACATTTGAGGAGGTGTCTGGGTTGGAGACGCCAACACAGGTGGTGGAATACCGCCACGGTGACAACGCTGCCTTGTCAACCCTTAAGATGCCAGGCATTCAAACGGTTGGTAATGTCACGCTTAAAAAGGGAATTGCCTTGGCCGACAGCACACTCTGGGACTGGTACAACCGGGTCAAGATGAACACCATCAAGCGAGTACCTGTCACCATTAGCCTGCTGGATGAGGCAGGGCAAGCGACCATGACCTGGACTCTTGCCAACGCATGGCCCACTAAAATTACCGGTACCGACCTGAAGTCTGATGGTAATTATGTGGCCATTGATTCGGTTCAGGTGGTGCATGAAGGGTTAACGATTTCGAATGGAGCGTCATGTTAACGTTTTTTATAGGTGCATTTATCGCCTTAAGTGGCTGGTCCGTGCTCGGCGCTGAGCCGCTACCGTCTGATTTTAGCGGAACCTATGACTGCAAAGGTCAGGACAAAGCAGAAGGGTCATACACTGGTGTGGTCGAGCTTACCCGCGTTGCCGAGCAAAGCAGCGGTCCGTACACAGCCTACCGGTTCAAGTTAACGGTACCCGGCTTTGGAGAGTACCCGGGGCACGCCAGCTCAAAAGGGGCCATGATGGCCATTTACTTTGCAAACACCAATCCGGCTGACAATGATTACGGCACCGGCATTGCCCAGTTCAAAACGTCCGATACTGGCGGGCTGAGTTTTGAAAAGTTTTATTATCAGCCTCTGTACAAAGGCGGCAATTTTGGTATCGAAACTTGTCAAAGACAGTCTTCCCCTTGACGCGTGGGAGGTCTGACATGAGTGTTGCACTACTAACAAACGTTAAGGCGTTGGTGATCGGCGCCAGCGGCGCGATTGGCCATGCATTTGTAAATTATTTTCAGCAGATGCCAAGCTGTTCGCAGGTGGTGGAAGTGTCCCGTTCTTCCCATCCTGGTTTTGATCTGCAAGATGCACACAGCATCGAACGTGTAGGGCAGGCCTTGGCTAAGCAGGGCCCGTTTCATTGGGTGATCGATGCCACCGGTGCATTAACCATCAACGGTGTGGGGCCAGAGAAGGCGCTGTCTCGCCTTGATCAGGATGCGCTTTCACGCACGTTTGCCATCAATACGATTGGCCCTGCGTTACTGTTGCGCCATCTGGCTCCCTTGTTAGCGGGTGGGGACGCCATATATGCCAAGCTCTCAGCCCGGGTGGGCAGCATTTCAGATAATCACACAGGGGGCTGGTACGGGTACCGCGCCTCGAAAGCCGCGATGAACATGATGCTACAAACCGCGGCGATTGAATTGCAGCGGCGCAATCCCAATCTGCGGGTAGTGGCGCTTCAACCGGGGACGGTCAAATCTGCGCTGTCCAAACCCTTTGAAGCGGGTGTGTCCCTGTTACTCGAACCCCATGAATCTGTGGCCGGCATGATGCAGGCCATGTTAAACCTGAGTGCCAAACAGGGAGCACACTTTATTGATTACAGGGGGCAGGAACTACCGTGGTAATTTTTGGTCTGAATAGCTTCACCAACTTGCTGAGTTTTGCTGTGCAATGCTCTCGAATGTTTACAGGCCATGCATAACCAATCCCCGACTGCTTGTCTGAAGGTCATGTATGACGGCTCCTGCCCGATCTGCAGCCGAGAGATACAGATGTATCAAAACCTGGCGCCTGATCAACAAATCAATTGGGTTGATGTGTCTTTGCCCGACCAGCATGTACCGCAGGGAGTATCTAGGCAGCAGTTGATGGCGCGTTTTCATGTACAGACAGCGCAGGGTGAGCTCGTCGATGGCGCTCGGGCGTTCGTCTACCTGTGGCAACAACTGCCGGGCTGGCGTTATGTGGCGATAATGGCCAAGATTCCCGGCGTGCTGCCGTTGATGGAGTTAACGTACAAGGGGTTTTTGATCACGAGGCCGTTCATTCATCGGCAAATCAAACCTAAATAAACTGGATGGACAGTTGCTTTCCATGAAGTCGCTTCGCTGGATTATCTGTGCTGCAGTTTTGATATCGGCTCACGTGTGGGCTCAGACTCCACCCGCGTTGCAATCAATCGCAACCCTGGATGTGCCTCGTTATATGGGAACCTGGTACGAAATCGCCAAATTCCCCAATCGCTTCCAGACGCAGTGTGTTTCTGACACAACAGCCACTTACCGTGCGCTACCTGATGGGACGCTGAGCGTTGTGAATCAGTGCCGCCTCAAGAGCGGTGACATGCAAACGGCAGTCGGTGTTGCCCGACAAATTGGCGGACCTGACTCTGCTCGGTTAAAGGTGCGATTTGCACCGCGCTGGTTTTTTGTGTTGGGGTTTGTGGGGGGCGTTAACGGAGTAATTGACCTGGTGGAGGCGTATAAAGGGGGGGTGGTCAGGGACCCCACCCGCCAGTATCTGTGGATCTTATCGCGTACTCCGCGAATCGACGACTCGCGCTACCAGGCGTTGCTCAAGCAACTTGCCGCTAGGGGGCTAGATATCAGCCGGTTGGAGAAAACGGTGCAGCGGTAATATTGTCGCGGTTGCATGCTTGGTCGAATACACGCTCAAGCGCGGGATGTACCCCTCGAGGCCTGTCAACATTGGCCTGCGTCTTTCGCCACACCCAGTAACACACTCAGTCACTGCTATTTCTGGGGCAAGGAGATTCGTCGTGCGGCGAATCGTACCCATATTCACCGCATAATGTGCGGGAATTTCCCGGTGCTCGCCCTTCATGGCTCGCCCGTTCGCCCGGGGCGTAATGAAGCCGTTCATGACGCCGATATCCGCGCTCACCCCGCGCCGCGTGCGTCCGCGGCTTCAATTCCCAGGACAAGTCGTCACACAAACAAAAAAGGCCAACACCTGTCGGCGTTGACCTTTTTTTGTTTGATTGGTGGACCCGGCGGGAATTGAACCCGCGTCCGCAAATCCTCTACTGCCAGTTCTACATGCGTAGTCGTCTTATTTGATTTTAAGTGGCTCTGGCGCGAAGCGACACGCTACAGAACTACCGAGTTGCTTATTTTAGGCCCGGTTACGCAACCCCAACCGGGACGATCTGATGTATATGACCTCACCGCTACTTGCGTAGCCCCGCCCATCAGCAAGCGGGTGTGAGGACCTCACAGCTTACGCTGCGAGTGCAAAGACTTCGTCGTTTGCGTTTATTGATTTCCAGATGGATTTACGAGGTGACTGGTCCTCGGCACGCCCTGAACAGCTTTGCAATCCACGTCGAAACCAGGTCGGGCCCGTTTCTGGTTGATGCAAGTACTGTTTAAGTACTTTTTTTACTACTCTGATCAGACTCTATTGTACGCGGAAGGTTCCGTGACTGCGACAGATTCTCCGGGGTCTGCGCCCAGCCGCTGCCACTTTACTTCGAAAAAATGCTCTGTAACAGCTTGCTGCCTGCTTGCATAGGGTTGGCACGGATGGATTTTTCTTCTTCTGCGATCATGGCGTACAGGCCGTCGAGCGCTTTTTGGGTCACATAGCTTTCAACAGTGGTCTGGTTACCCTTGATCAACCCCATCTCGGCCCCTTTGCCAGCCAATTGATTGTATTGTTGCGCCAGGCCCGCCTTATCCGTGGTTTTTTTGACAATCGGCAGAAACTTGGCTTGCAGGCTGGTTTGGGTTTTTGCGCGGAAAAACTCGGTCACTGAATTGTCACCACCGGTCAGGATTTGCTTGGCGTCTTGCACGGTCATGGTTTTGATGGCGTTTTGAAGCAGGGCTTTGGCCTCGGGGACAGCAGCCTCAGCGGCCCGGTTAATGGATACTTCGAGCTCATCAGCTTGTTTTTCTTTGCCAAACATTTTCAAGGCGCCACGCATGTTTTGAAGCGTATCCGGTAGCGGGATGCGTACTTTCGGGTTGCCTAAAAAGCCATCCTGTTTACCCAGGCTTTGAATGGCGATGTCTGCACCGCGTTGTAGGGTTTCCTTGACGCCTTTGGCTGCATCCTGGTTGGAGATGTCTTCCAAACCCGCCCACGCTGGTGTGCTCAGGGTGACGGTCAAGGGGACCATAGTCGAGATGGCAAGGGCGATCAGGTATTTGTGTTTCATGGTCTTCTCCAGTGATCAATCAAGGGCAGCAACTCCAGTGGCGTTTGTACAATGGCGTCAGCGCCCCACTCCTGCAGGGGGGTATCCCCACCACAATAACCGTATTCTGTTGCCACGGTGCCCATTTGGGCAGCGAAGCCCGCCTGTACATCTCGCTCATCATCGCCCACATACCAGCAGTCGTCCGCTGAAATGCCCAACCTGCGGGCGCCTTCTTGGCATGGGGCAGGGTGGGGCTTGGCGTGGCCGGTGGTGTCCCCCCCGATCACAACACCGCGGGTGGGGTGTAAACCAATCAGCCTGACCAGAGGCAGAGCAAAGCGCTCATGTTTGTTGGTGACGATGCCCCAGGCAATGCCACGGTCTTCCAGCCCCTGCAGCATTTCGGGGATTCCGTTAAACAGGCGGGAGTCTTGTACCAGCCGTTGCTCATATTTGTTCAGGAATTCGGTTTTCATGCTGTCAAACTGCGCATCGCCGGGCTGCAAGCCAAAGCCTTTGCCCAACAGCCCGCGCGCACCGGCCGAGGCATAGGGGCGCAGCCATTCAATCGGTGTGGGAGGCAGGCCCCGTTCCTTTTGCATGTCCACGATGGTGCCGCCTAAATCGGGGGCGGAATCGACCAAGGTGCCGTCCAGATCAAACAAAATGGCGCGCGGAGCCCTCACGCAGCACCTTTTTGACAGGCCACCATGTAGTTGACCGCGGTATCCCGCTCCAGCCGGTAAATCCGGGTCAGTGGGTTGTAGGTCAGACCGATGATATCCATTGTATTTAAGCGTGCAGCGCGGCTGTAGCTGGCCAGTTCAGCGGGTTTGATGAACTTGTCAAAGGCGTGTGTGCCTTTTGGCAGGAGTTGCAGCACGTATTCTGCCCCAACAATTGCGAATAAAAAGCTCTTGGGGTTGCGGTTGATGGTTGAGAAAAACACCCAGCCTCCAGGCTTGCACAGGTCAGAGCAAGCTTGTACCACCGCAGCGGGGTTGGGGACGTGTTCAAGCATTTCCATGCAGGTCACCACGTCATAGTGCCCAGGTTGTTCGCGGGCGAGGTCTTCGGTGGCGATGTGGCGATAGTTTACGGTCACACCGCTTTCCAGACTGTGCAACTCGGCGACCTTCAGCGACTTGTCGGCCAGATCGATTCCTGTCCCGTCGACACCCGGCACGGCTGTGGATCGGCCCAGAATGCCTCCGCCACAACCCACATCCAACACCCGTTTGCCCGCCAGTTTGGCTTTTTGGTCAATCCAGTTCAAACGCAGGGGATTGATTTCGTGCAGTGGACGAAATTCGCTGTTTGGATCCCACCAGCGACTGGCCAGGGCTGAGAACTTCGCCAATTCGGCAGGGTCTGCGTTGCGGGATGGGTGTTCAGTCTCTAAGGACATGGTGAATGCTCGAAACAACAATGACGAGCTGATTATAAAGGCTCTATGCGTCTGATTTTTTTAAAACACGCTAATTTGGGTACAGGCATAAAAAAACCCCGCAAAAGCGGGGTTTTTTTTGAATCAAGCAGGTTCCAATTACTTGGATGTACCAACCACTTCGATCTCTACGCGACGGTTCTTGGCGCGACCGGCTTCTGTCTTGTTGTCAGCAACAGGAGCTTTTTTGCCTTTACCTTCGGTGTACACACGGTTGGCTTCAACACCCTTGCCAACCAGATAGGCCTTAACAGCTTCTGAACGCTTCAGAGACAGTTTCTGGTTGTAAGCATCGCTACCTACGGAGTCAGTGTGACCGACAGCGATGATAACTTCCAGGTTGATCTTGCCCAGTTTGGACACAACGTCGTCCAGCTTGGCTTTGCCTTCAGGCTTCAGAACAGCTTTGTCGAAGTCAAAGAATGCATCAGCAGCGTATGTGATTTTCTCTGCGACTGGTGCAACGGCTGGCTTGGCCGCTGGCGTAGCAGCTGCTGGCGCAGGCGCTGGGGCAGCAACTGGTGCAGGTGCAGCAGGAGCCACTTTAGGCAGCAGATCTGGGTCGCATTCAGCGATGGCCAGGGCTGGTGTCCAGTAGCCGGTTCTCCAGCACAGACCAAATGGATCTTTTACAACTTCGTTACGGCCATCAACAGTGTAACCACTCTTGTTTACGCCTTGTGCCATGGCGGCAGATGAAGATACGCCAATGGCCGCAGCCAGCAGTACCTGTGCGAGGGTCGACAGTTTTTTCATTGTTGCTCCTTGGATAGGAAAGTTAATTCTGAGCGCATATATAACTACCGAATTATACAACCTAACTGCGTTAGGTCTTTGATTCACCCTGTAGCGCCTCTCTAATTCGAGTCTGCCACATCGGTTTGCGATTGCGCAGCGTTTCTTTAAGTAAAATCCCTCTAGTACCCTGTAATTGTCGCATTTGAACAACGTGATCGCCGTTCACCCAGGTATCTGTGACAGAACCACGTCCAGTCACATACACCAAATGCGACAACAACTCGAATACAGGTTGGTGCGCTGCGTCATCCGGCACCTCAACAGCAATGATGTCCGCCGCCAAACCGGGCTTTAATTGCCCAATCCGATGATCCAGCATCAAAGCGCGTGCCGGGTTGACTGTCATGGCCTTGAGGGTATCTACGGCACTGAAGGCCGAAGCATCCCTCGACACGCCTTTGGCCAAAAGCGCCGCAAGCCGCGCTTCTGACCACATATCCTGCCGATTGTTGCTAGCAGCGCCATCGGTGCCAATGCACACATTAACGCCGGCTTTATTCAAGTCGTTGACACGGCAAAACCCGCTGGCCAGCTTCATGTTGGACGCAGGGCAATGCACCACGCTGGCACCCGCATGGGCCAACGCAGCGATTTCCGCGTCGTCCAGGTGCACCGAATGGACCGACATCAATCGCTCATTGAGTATACCCAGTTGGGCTAGGCGGGTGAGGGGGCGCTTCCCGTCACGGGCCAACGCGTCTTCGATCTCACTGCTTGTTTCATGGATATGGACGTGGATGGGCAGATCTAGTTGCTCGGCCAGTGTGGCCACTTCCTTGAAATACGCGTCGCTGACGGTGTAGGGCGCATGGGGGCCCAAGCTCCAGTGAACCCGGTCTTCGCCTTTCCACGCATCTCTGGCAGCCAACCCCTTGCGCAGGTAATCAGCCTCATCGGTGGCGTAGCGGGTCGGAAAGCCGATCAGGGTGATGCCGGCCACGATTCGGCTGCCCATGGCATGGGCAGCGCGGGCGCTGTCGCTGGGGTAAAAATACATGTCGTTGAAGGTGGTGGTGCCCCCCAGCAGCATCTCGGCGCTGGCCAGCAGGGTGCCGTCGTAAACAAAAGACTCATCCACCAGCGCGCCCTCCAGCGGCCAGATTCGGTTTTGCAGCCACTGCATGAGCGGCAGGTCGTCGCCCACCCCGCGCAGCAGATGCATGGCGGCGTGACTGTGCGCATTGATCAACCCGGGCATGATCACATGGTCCGGGCGGTCGACAATCTGGGCGTCCGGGTGCTGTGCCAAGAGGTCGTCCAGTGGGGCGACGGCGAGGATGTCGGTGCCGGCAATCAGCACGCCGTGTCCCGCCAGCAGGCTGACAGGTTCGGTCATGGTCAGGGTCCAGCGACCTGCGATAATTGTCTTCATTTTTTAAGCTTTTGATTTATATATAAAAAATTATTCTGTTTTAGTGGCCTGCAGCTCTGCGGTGTCACGGGGCGACGGCAGACGCTCTGACTGATACAATTTAGAGTTAGTGTGAAAATTCTGTATCAACCTGATCACCTCACCGAGAGTCCATGGAATCGTTTGCCAAAGAAACCCTCCCGATTAGCCTAGAAGAGGAAATGCGCCGGTCCTACCTCGATTACGCCATGAGCGTTATTGTAGGTCGAGCCCTGCCGGATGTGCGCGACGGTCTTAAACCCGTACATCGTCGAGTTTTGTTCGCCATGCATGAGCTGAACAACGACTGGAATCGTGCCTACAAAAAGTCTGCCCGTATTGTGGGTGATGTGATCGGTAAATACCACCCGCACGGCGATTCGGCTGTATACGACACCATTGTCCGCATGGCACAGGATTTCTCCCTGCGGTATACGCTGGTCGATGGTCAGGGTAACTTCGGTTCGATCGACGGTGATAGCGCTGCCGCGATGCGTTACACCGAAATCCGTCTGGATAAAATTGCCCATCAGTTGATCGAAGACATCGACAAGGAAACCGTCGACTTTGGCCCCAACTACGACGGCAGCGAAAAAGAGCCCCTGATTTTGCCGGCTCGCTTGCCTAACTTGCTGATCAATGGCTCCTCCGGTATCGCGGTGGGCATGGCGACCAATATTCCGCCGCACAACCTGCGCGAAACGGTCGATGCCTGCCTGTTTGCCCTGCGCAACCCCGATTGCACGGTGGACGATCTGATCGAGATCATCCCTGCACCTGATTTCCCGACCGCTGGCATCATTTACGGCATCGCGGGCGTCCGTGAGGGGTATCGCACCGGCCGTGGCCGTGTGGTGATGCGTGCCAAAACCCACTTTGAGGCGATTGACCGGGGTCAACGTGAGGCGATCATTGTTGATGAGCTGCCTTACCAGGTGAACAAAAAGAGTTTGTTAGAGCGTATTGCCGAGCTGGTGAACGAAAAGCGTATCGAGGGTATTTCCGACCTGCGGGATGAGTCAGACAAAGACGGAATCCGCGTGGTCATCGAGCTTAAACGGGGCGAAGTCCCCGAGGTTGTTCTCAATAACCTGTACAAAAATACCCAACTGCAAGACACCTTTGGCATCAATATGGTGGCGCTGGTCGATGGCCAGCCCCGCTTGTTGAACCTCAAGCAGATGGTGGATTACTTCCTGCAGCATCGCCGCGAGGTTATTACCCGCCGCACCGTGTATGAATTGCGCAAGGCCCGCGAGCGTGGCCACGTCTTGGAAGGCCTGGCTGTGGCCCTGGCCAATATCGACGAGTTTATTGCGATCATCAAAGCGGCGCCCACGCCGCCGGTGGCTCGCGCTGAGTTGATGACCCGTAGCTGGGATTCGTCCATGGTCCGCGAAATGCTGGCCCGGACTGATCTGGACCACATCGGCGGGGCGCAGGCATTCCGGCCTGCTGGCCTGAGCAAAAATCTGGGCATGCAGCCCGATGGTTTGTACCGATTGTCGGAAGTGCAGGCGCAGGAAATCCTGAACATGCGTCTGCAGCGCCTCACAGGCTTGGAGCAGGACAAAATTGTCAGCGAATACCGCGACGTGATGAATCACATTGCCGATTTGCTCGATATTTTGGCCAATCCAGAGCGTATCAGCCTGATCATCACGGACGAATTAAACGCCATTCGTGTTGAGTTTGGAGACGAACGCCGCTCGCACATCGAGATGAACGCGACCGAGCTTGAAACCGAAGACCTCATCACCCCGCAGGACATGGTGGTGACCATCTCCCATTCGGGCTACGTCAAGAGCCAGCCCCTGTCCGAGTACCGCTCGCAAAAGCGCGGTGGGCGGGGCAAGCAGGCCGCATCCACCAAAGACGATGACTGGATCGATCAGCTCTTTATCGCCAACACCCACGACACCTTGCTGTGTTTTAGCAACCGTGGCCGCGTGTACTGGTTAAAAGTGTGGGAAGTGCCGCAAGGCTCGCGCACCTCGCGCGGCAAGCCGATTGTGAACATGTTCCCGCTGGTTGAGGGTGAGAAGATCACTGTGGTGCTTTCAACCAAAACGTTCGAAGAAGACAAATACGTATTCATGTCCACCAGCCTGGGCACCGTGAAAAAGACCTCCCTGAAGGATTTTTCACGACCCATGAAGCGCGGCATCATCGCCGTCGGCCTGGATGACAACGACTTCCTGATCGGCGCCGCGATCACGGACGGCAAGCACGACGTCATGCTGTTCTCCGACGCGGGCAAGGCCGTTCGCTTTGATGAAAATGATGTTCGCCCGATGGGTCGCGAAGCGCGCGGCGTAAGGGGCATGATGCTTGAAGAGGGTCAGCACGTGATCGCGATGCTGGTCGCCGAAAGCGAGAATCAGTCGGTATTGACCGCCACGGCCAACGGTTTTGGCAAGCGCACGCCAATTGCTGAATACACCCGCCACGGCCGGGGTACCAAAGGCATGATTGCCATTCAAACCTCTGAGCGTAATGGCCAGGTGGTGGCGGCCGTGTTGGTCGACCCTACTGATGAGATCATGCTGATCACCACCGGTGGCGTGTTGGTACGTACCCGCGTATCCGAGATTCGCGAGATGGGCCGGGCTACCCAGGGCGTCACCTTGATCAGTGTGGACGAAGGCACCACGTTGAGCGGCTTGCAGCGCGTGGTTGAAAGTGATGCCGAGCCATCGGAGGAGGGGGCTGAGGACGTGGCTGATTTGTCGGGCAGCGCCTCGCCCGATGCAGATACTGCGGCTGACAACCCAGCGGAATAAGGAACGCGTATGACCCGGGTGTGGAATTTTTCTGCGGGCCCCGCCGTATTGCCTCAAGCGGTGCTTGAGCAGGCCGCCGCCGAGATGCTGGATTGGCAGGGCAGTGGCATGTCAGTGATGGAAATGAGTCACCGGGGCAAGCATTTTACCCGGATCGCCCAAACCGCTGAAGCCAATTTCCGCGGATTGTTAAATATTCCGGGCGATTACAAGGTGCTGTTTATGCAGGGTGGGGCCATCGCCGAAAACGCGATTGTTCCGCTGAACCTGATGCGTGGGTTCAACCGGGCTGCTTTTGTCAATACGGGCGCCTGGTCGTCTAAAACGATCAAGGAATTTGCCCGTTACGGGCAGGCGCACGTGGCTGCGGATGCGCAGGGGGCGGTTGATATCAACGGTAAGTCCTATACCGGCTACACCTACGTTCCCGATATGGCGGGCTGGGATGTACCAGCGGATGCGGCGTATTTGCACGTGTGCTGGAATGAGACCATTGGGGGGGTTGAAATCCCGGACGCCTGGCCGGTCAACCAGTTTGGTGTGCCCGTGGTGGCCGATGCGTCCTCCAATATTTTGTCCCGCCCCATCGATGTCTCCAAATACGGATTGATTTACGGCGGCGCACAAAAAAATATCGGTCCGGCCGGCCTGACCTTCGTGATTATTCACGACAGTTTGCTGGACCGTGCCTTGCCCATCTGCCCCTCGGCCTTCAATTACAAGACCGTGGCCGACAACGACTCCATGTACAACACACCGCCGACCTACAGCATTTACATCGCGGGTTTGGTATTTGAATGGCTCAAGAATAATGGCGGCTTGCCTGCCATGGAGGAGCAAAACCGCGCCAAGGCGCAGTTGTTGTACAGCGCCATTGATGCCAGCAGTCTCTATCGCAATCCGATTGTTCCGCAGTTTCGGTCGATCATGAATGTTCCCTTTGTGCTGGCCGATGAGTCCTTGAATGACGACTTTTTGGCGGCGGCTCAGGCGCGCGGCTTAACCCAATTAAAAGGCCATAAATCAGTGGGCGGCATGCGCGCGTCGATTTACAACGCCATGTCCTTGTCGGGTGTGCAAGCGCTGGTAGACTTTATGCGTGACTTTGAAAAAGAGCGGGCCTGATGAATCAACCCACGCCGCAAGACCCCGCCTGGCAGCCGCCAGCCGATACCGATCTCAAACCGTTGCGTGATGGCATCGATCAGATTGACCATCAAATACTTACGTTGCTCAACGAGCGGGCCAAACTGGCCCAGCACATTGGCCACTTAAAGGCCCAAAATGATGCGCCTGTGATGCGTCCAGAACGCGAAGCCCAGGTGGTGGCGCGTCTGCAGTCCCTGAACCAGGGGCCAATTGGCAACCCGGAAATCGCGCAGGTATTTCGCGAAATCATGTCGGCGTGCCGTGCGCTGGAGCACAAACTGCAGGTGGCGTATCTGGGCCCCGTGGGCACCTACAGTGAGCAGGCGGTGTGGTCACATTTTGGTAAAAGCATTCAATCAATCCCTGTTGACAGCATTGACGAAGTCTTCCGGACGGTGGAGGTGGGTGCTGCGCAATTTGGCGTGGTCCCGGTTGAAAACTCCACTGAAGGCTCGGTCACCCGTACCCTGGATTTGCTATTGCAAACACGATTGCACATCAGTGGAGAGATTTCCCTGCCGATTCATCACAGCCTTTTGACCCACGCGGTAGATAAGTCGCTGATTCGGGAGGTCTGCGCCCACCCGCAAGCCCTGGCCCAATGCAAACACTGGTTGCAGGTTAACTTGCCTGGCGTGCCGACACGGGCCGTATCCAGCAACGCTGAAGGGGCCCGGTTGGCTGTGGCCGACCGTGGTCTGGCAGCCATTGCAGGCAGCGCCGCACGTGACTACTACGAGTTACCGGCCCTGTATGAGCATATTCAGGATGACTCTAACAACCGGACCCGGTTTTTGGTGATAGGAACGCTACAGCCAGGAGCCAGCGGCAAAGACCTGACCAGCGTGGTGTTGTCAGTACCCAACAAGCCAGGCGCCGTGTATTCCATGCTGGAACCTTTGGCCCGCCATGGCGTGTCGATGACGCGTTTTGAGTCGCGCCCAGCCCGCAATGGTCGATGGGAGTATGTGTTTTACATGGACGTGCAGGGTTACTGCACAGACACACCCGTTAAGGCAGCACTCGACGAGTTGCGCGCTAACGCCGTATTTTTTAAGCAGCTGGGCTCTTATCCTTCGGTCTCCGTGGAAAGTCAGCTGGCATGATGGCCCCCAAGGTCATGTTTAAGCGCCTGGCCATCATTGGGACCGGCTTGATGGGAGGGTCGTTGGCCTTGGCTGCCAAACAGCGCGGCTTGGTTCAGGAGGTGGTGGGCTATTCCCGACGCCTCAGTACGGCGCAACAAGCTCAGGCACTGGGTGTTGTGGATTCCGCAGTTGATTCCCTGGCCCAGGCGCTTGAAGGCGCTGACGCCGTCTATATAGCTGCGCCGGTGGCTCAATTTCCTGCACTGTTTGCGCAAATGGCTCCGCTGGTTCAGGCGGCAGGTGAGCAAAATGCCCCTGTGCTGTTTGATGCCGGCAGCACCAAAAGTGACGTATTGGCTGCGGTGGACGCTGTGTCTGAGCAATACCCGCTGTTTGCCTCCCGGTTTGTGCCCTGTCATCCCATCACAGGTGCGGAGCGGCATGGCCCCCTGGCGGCCGATGCCTTGTTGCATGCTGGGCGCACGCTGGTGATGTGCCAGTCCCCGCGAACCAGCCCACAGGCGTACGAGCGGGTCAAGCAACTGTGGTTGGCGCTGGATGTTGTGCTCAAAGAAATGTCCGCCCAGGATCACGATGACATGTTTGCTGCCGTCAGTCATTTGCCGCACTGGCTGGCCTACGCGTATGTCTCCAGCCAACTGAGCCAGTCTAAGGGAGCCCAGTTTATGGCCGAAGGAGGCGGCGGTTTTCGCGATTTCACACGCATTGCAGCCAGCTCGCCTGAGATGTGGATGGATATTTTCCGGGCCAATCGCCAACACTTGCTCGAACACCTGAGCCTGTTTGAGGCTCGGCTGGCGCAGATGAAAACTGCCTTGCAACAGGGGGATGAGCAATCACTACAGCAATGGCTGCAAGAGGCGGCTCATTTTCGAGCGGGCTGGAAGCAGTTTTAGATGGTCTGGAAAAACAGGTGGCTGGCCTCATGATCAGACCGAAGCCATGTCTTGAGGGTCTGCATTTCTGTGCTAACCATCGGTAAAACCTGTTCATCGTTCAGTTCGGGGCGGGTTTGAACCGATTCAATCCATTGGGCCAGTTCTTCAGGGCAACTGCTTTTCATCCAGGTCAAGGCCAGGCGATTGATCAGTTCAGGACGCAATAAGGCCGTGTTGCCGGGCACGTAATCAAAAGGCAGCGAGAGTAAAAAACGTTCTGCTTCAAGACTTAACAAACCGTCACATGACGATTCGAGCCATCGGTAGTCGGGGCCGGAGGTGATGTGGGTAGCGTTGATCTGTGGATGACTGTCGTGATCTGAATTTGTCAAAGGGCTGTTGTTGTACATCTCAAACATGGTGTGGACTCGGTGTCGTTGGGCTTAGCTCGTATAATCATGGTTTGATGATTGAAACGCCTCCCCGTAATTGGTGTGGCCAACCTTTTTGAGTCACCCTTTCCCCCAAACGATCAATCCCATGAAATATATCGCCAAGCCAGTCAGCCAGCTCGAGGGTCGCATTCGCGTGCCCGGTGACAAATCAATCTCTCACCGCTCCATCATGATGGGCTCCCTGGCCGAGGGTGTGACCCATGTAGAAGGTTTTCTGGAAGGTGAAGACGCTATTTCAACCATGAATGCGTTTCGTGCTCTGGGCGTGCAAATTGAGGGACCTGAGCAGGGTCGAGTCGTGATACACGGCGTGGGGCGCGATGGCCTCAAAAATCCGATCGGTCCCATCGATTGCGGTAATTCGGGCACCTCCATGCGTTTGATGTCCGGTTTGTTTGCCGGTCAAAACCTGGAGCTGTCGCTGATAGGCGATGAGAGCCTGAGCAAGCGGCCCATGAAGCGGGTCACTGATCCCTTGCGCTTGATGGGCGCTCAGATTGATACCGCCGAGGGCGGAAAGCCCCCTCTGCGACTGCATGCGGTCAAAGGCCTTCAGGCCATCGACTACACCCTGCCCATGGCGTCGGCACAGGTTAAATCGTGCGTATTGCTGGCGGGTCTGTACGCCAATGGAGTGACCACGGTCACCGAGCCAGCGCCCACCCGGGACCACACAGAGCGCATGCTCAAGGGTTTCGGTGTAGAAGTCGTAGTGAACGGTCCAACAGTCAGCATTCGGGGTGGGCAATCCCTCAAGGCCTGTCATATCGACGTGCCTGCCGACATTTCATCGGCCGCCTTTTTTATGGTGGCCGCCAGTATTGCGGAGCAGGCCGATGTGACGTTGCAGCATGTGGGCATGAACCCTACACGCACTGGTATCGTGGATATTCTCAAGTTGATGGGGGCCAACATCGAACTGATCAACCCCCGCGAAGTAGGGGGTGAACCGGTGGCCGATGTACGCGTGCGTTCCGCACAGCTCACCGGTATCCATATCCCCGAACGCTTGGTGCCGCTGGCCATCGACGAATTTCCGGTGATTTTTGTGGCTGCCGCCAACGCGATTGGCACCACGGTGCTGACCGGCGCTGAAGAACTTCGCGTAAAAGAATCTGACCGCATCGCCGTGATGGCAGATGGTCTGATCGCGGCGGGTGTGGACGCTCAGCCCACCGAAGACGGCATGATCATCCAGGGGTTGGGCGGGTTGTCTGGCAAGCGTTATAACGGCACTCAGATTGTGTCGCATGGGGACCACCGCATTGCCATGTCATTTGCCGTGGCCAGCTTGCGTTCGCGCACCCCCATGGAAATTTTTGAAACCCAATACGTCGCCACATCATTCCCCGGGTTTGTGGAGCTGGCCAGTCAACTGGGCTTTGATATTGAGGTGCAGGCGTGAGTGTGATTCAAACCGCCCCGGTTATTGCCATTGATGGCCCGACCGCCTCCGGTAAAGGCACAATCGCAGCCCACGTGGCGCAGGCTTTGGGTTTTGGATACCTGGACAGCGGCGCCATGTATCGCCTGACTGCACTGTACTCACAGCTAAAAGGGGTTTCTCAGGAAGATGAGATCCGTTTGACCGAACTGGCGGGCAATTTGCCTGCCCGGTTTGATGCCGGCTCCGTGTGGCTCGGGGACATTGATGTGACCGAGGCCATTCGTCAGGAGCAGGTTGGTAATCT
Organism: Burkholderiaceae bacterium; assembly: GCA_036834985.1. Classification (GTDB taxonomy): domain Bacteria; phylum Pseudomonadota; class Gammaproteobacteria; order Burkholderiales; family Burkholderiaceae_B; genus DAITMV01. The sequence continues at coordinate 28,955 of DAITMV010000006.1, forward strand.
GGCCTCCAAAATCGCGGTGATCGTCCCCCTGAGAGCCGCATTGCTGGCCCGTCAGCGGGCGTTTGCGGTCAATCCGGGCCTGGTCGCTGATGGCCGCGACATGGGCTCTGTGGTGTTTCCGCACGCTTGTTTAAAGGTGTTTTTGACCGCCAGTGTGCAAGAACGCGCAAATCGGCGGTATAAGCAGTTGATCGAAAAGGGAATTTCTGTTAACTTCACTGACCTGCTGCAAGATTTGAGAGCCCGTGATGACCGCGATATGAACCGCGCAGTCGCACCCCTCAAGCCCTGCGAAGGTGCGTGGGTACTTGATTCCACGGGGGTTGGCATTCAAGAGATTGTCGATTCCATTGTAAAAAAGTACCGCGAAATGGGCTGATACTGGCTGACCGCGTTGTTTTGCAAGCTGAGTATTTAGCCGACTATCTGGCCTAGTATTTATCCGAATATGGGCCAAACGTCCCGCAGACTCCCTGCGGGTTTTTTAAACTCCACCCGGCGCTAGCTGAGGTGTGATTAGATCGAAATGTAATGACTGAAAACCTCGTAACCTTACCCACCGAAAGTTTTGCCGCTCTGTTTGAAGAGAGCCTGTCCAAGCAAGAAATGCGTACCGGCGAAGTTATCACCGCCGAAGTGGTACGTATCGACCACAACCATGTTGTGGTGAATGCTGGATTGAAGTCCGAAAGCTTTATCCCAATCGAAGAATTCAAAAACGATCGCGGCGAAGTGGAAGCCAATATTGGCGACTACATCTCCGTAGCGATCGAAGCCCTCGAAGATGGCTATGGCGAAACCCGTCTGTCACGCGACAAGGCCAAGCGCCTGGCGGCATGGCTGCACCTGGAAAACGCCCTGGAGTCTGGCGAGCTGGTCACCGGTACCATCACCGGCAAGGTCAAGGGCGGTTTGACCGTTATGGTCAACAGCATTCGCGCCTTCCTGCCTGGTTCACTGGTCGACGTGCGTCCTGTCAAGGACACCACTCCCTTCGAAGGCAAAACCCTGGAATTCCGTGTTATCAAACTCGATCGCAAGCGCAACAACGTGGTTCTGTCACGTCGTGCTGTGGTTGAAGCGAGCATGGGCGAAGAGCGTCAAAAGCTGTTGGAAACCCTGGCCGAAGGTTCAGTGGTCAAGGGCGTGGTCAAGAACATCACCGACTACGGCGCGTTCGTGGATCTGGGTGGTATCGACGGTCTGTTGCACATCACCGACTTGGCATGGCGCCGTGTACGTCACCCCTCAGAGGTTCTGACGGTTGGCCAGGAAATCACCGCCAAGGTTCTGAAGTTCGACCAAGACAAGAACCGCGTGTCTCTGGGTGTTAAACAGCTGGGCGACGATCCATGGGTCGGTCTGTCACGTCGTTACCCCGCCAACACACGCCTGTTCGGTAAAGTCACCAACATCACCGACTACGGTTCATTTGTTGAAGTCGAGCAGGGTATCGAAGGTTTGGTTCACGTGTCCGAAATGGACTGGACCAACAAGAACGTTGACCCCAAGAAAGTCGTTACCCTGGGTGACGAAGTCGAAGTCATGGTTCTGGAAATCGACGAAGAACGTCGTCGTATCAGCCTGGGCATGAAGCAGTGCAAGGCCAACCCATGGGAAGACTTCTCTGCCACCCACAAAAAGGGTGACAAGGTCAGCGGCGCGATCAAGTCCATCACCGACTTTGGCGTGTTTATTGGCTTGCCAGGCGGCATCGACGGTCTGGTTCACCTGTCCGACCTGTCATGGAACGAGACTGGCGAAGAAGCTGTTCGCCGGTTCAAGAAGGGCGACGAAGTTGAAGCCCTGGTCTTGGCGATCGACACCGAGCGTGAGCGTATCTCCTTGGGCATCAAGCAGTTGTCCGGCGACCCGTTCACTGTCTTTGCCTCGAGCAACGACAAGGGTTCCATGGTTCAGGGCACCATCAAGGCTGTTGATCCAAAGGGTGCCGTGATCTCTCTGGGTGATGACGTTGAAGGTTACCTGCGTGCCTCCGAGATTTCTCAGGACCGCGTGGAAGACGCTCGCAACGTTCTGAAAGAAGGTGATCCAATCACCGCCATGGTGATCAATATTGATCGCAAGAACCGCTCTGTCAGCCTGTCCATCAAGGCAAAAGACACAGCAGATGCTGATGAAGCCATGAAGCGTATGGCTGCGGAAAGCACAGCGGCAACCGGTACCACCAACCTGGGTGCCCTGCTGAAAGCGAAGCTGGGTAACCAGTAATCGCGGTTTAAGCCAACTGGGCGCTTCGAGGCTGCTTGAAGCGCCCTTTTTATTCCGAACACATGACTAAATCAGAACTCATTAATCAGTTGTCACTGCGCTTCCCCAAGCTGCCGTTAAGGGATGCCGATTTTGCCGTCAAGATGATTCTGGATACGATGGCCAAGTCCCTCTCGGAAGGGCAACGCATCGAGATCCGTGGTTTTGGAAGTTTTTCCCTGACCCGTCGCCCCGCGCGCGTGGGCCGCAATCCCAAATCCGGTGAACAGGTCATGGTGCCCGAAAAGCGTGTCCCTCACTTTAAGGCCGGTAAAGAGCTGCGCGAACGCGTTGACTCATCCACCAAGCCCTTGATGGCACAGGACAATTCGTCTGAAGCTTTTGATGACCGCCAGGAGGCGGCGTGAAGGCACTGCAATGGGCGATCCGTTGTATTCTTTTCTTGCTGGTCCTTAGTTTTTCTCTGCGCAACACACAGCCTGTCAGCATCGAGCTGTTTCCAGGCTATGTGGTGCAACATCCATTAATTATCATTCTTCTGCTAACCTTGATCAGTGGCGTTGTGGTTGCATGGATCATGCTCCTGCCCACCTGGTTAAAGGCGCGCAAAATAATAAATACCCAAACAAAAACAAGCATAAACAGCCCTACGGTTGCGGATAAAGAGAATGGAATTTGAAATATGGTGGCTGTTGGTCCTGCCACTGGTGTTTGCGATGGGGTGGTTCGCATCCAGAATGGATCAAAAGCAGGCCCAGGCTGAAGTCAACAACTTGCCATCCTCCTATTTCAGGGGGGTCAATTTTTTGCTCAGTGAGCAACCAGACCGCGCCATTGATGCGTTTCTGGAAGTGGCCAATATCGACAATGAAACAGCCGAGCTTCACTTTGCGCTGGCCAATCTGTTTCGAAAGCGTGGCGAGGTGGATCGCTCCATCCGTTTGCACCACTTTTTAACCCAACGCAACGATTTAAACGATAGCCAGCGTCAGCATGCCACCTATGAGCTGGGGGTTGACTACCTGCGCGCCGGTATTCTGGATCGGGCCGAGTCCTCATTTGAGTCGCTGTTGCAAGGCCCCAGGGCCGCTGACGCCTCGCGCCAGTTGCTGGAACTCTACGAGCTAGAAAAAGCCTGGGACAAAGCCATCGAACATGCCAACCGTCTGCGCGAGTTGGGAGCGCCTATTCCGTCGGGCGATATCGCACATTTTCATTGCGAACTCGCCGCTCTGGCGCTGGAGGCCAAGCACCCTGACGATGCGATGCACCAGTTGCAAACCGCCTTGCTGGTGCAACCGGACAATGTCCGTGCTTCGTTGATGATTGGTGAAATCGCATTTTCCAAGGATATGCTGGACGAAGCCATCGCCAATTGGCGGGCTGCCGAAAAACAGAACCCATGGTATTTACCGTTGGTCGGTCCGCTCTTGTGGAAGGCTTATGAAGCCAAGGGCGCCATCGACGACGGCTTATCTGCACTGGAGCGGTATTGCGCACAATACCCGTCGATTGATTTGCTGCGGGTGTGGATTGAAGCCCTCTTAAAACATCGAGGCGTAGATGTCGCCTACCACACCTTGCGCAGTGAGGTTCGTCGGATGCCCAGCTTGCTGGGTCTGGACCATTTGCTGTCCATGCAGCTCGATGCGTCGGACGATGAAGAACGCAGCCGCGATTTGAAACTGATTCGCGAATTGATGTCGCGCCATACCGCCCGGCTGGCTCGCTTCCGGTGTGAGTCCTGCGGCTTTCAGGCCAAACAGTTTTACTGGCAGTGTCCTGGTTGTGCACACTGGGATACCATCATCCCTCGCCGTGTTGAAGAGTTGGACTTTTACCCTATTCCTGAAAAATCCCTGTAAATAACATTCAACAGAGCTAAATTGACATGAAAATAACGATAGTAGGTACGGGCTATGTAGGTTTGGTAACTGGCGCCTGTCTGGCCGAAGTGGGTAACGATGTCATGTGTCTGGATCTGGACGAAAAAAAGATCCAGATCTTGATCAATGGCGACATCCCCATTCATGAGCCTGGCTTGTTGGACATTGTGCGTCGCAATCATGCAGAAGGCCGTCTGCACTTTACTACCGATATTCAAAAGGCGGTTGATCATGGCGAGCTGCAGTTTATTGCGGTGGGCACCCCACCCGATGAAGACGGGTCTGCTGACCTGCAGTACGTAACGGCCGCCGCCAGCAATATCGGCCGATATATGACCGGTTTTAAAGTGGTGGTCGATAAGTCGACCGTACCGGTGGGTACCGGAGAAAAAGTGTCGCAGGCGATTGCCCAAGAGTTGGCCAAGCGGGGACAGACCATTCCGTACACGGTGGTTTCCAATCCCGAGTTCCTCAAGGAGGGTGCAGCGGTTGAAGATTTCATGCGCCCCGATCGTATCGTCGTGGGTGTTGACAACACAGCTGAAGGCGAACGCGCCAAACGAATCATGTCCGCCTTGTATGCGCCATTTCAACGCAACCACGATCGCACCATGTTTATGGATGTGAAGTCGGCTGAATTGACCAAGTACGCAGCCAACGCGATGCTGGCCACCCGGATCAGCTTTATGAACGAGCTGGCCAATTTGGCCGAGGTTCTGGGAGCCGATATTGAACTGGTTCGTCGCGGGATTGGTTCTGATCCACGCATTGGCTATTCCTTTTTGTATCCCGGATGCGGATATGGCGGCTCGTGTTTCCCTAAAGATGTACAAGCCCTGGTGCGCACAGCCAACCAGGTTGGCAAAAGCCTGAAGGTGCTCGATGCCGTTGAACAAGCCAATGATCGTCAGAAGTATGTTTTGGTGGACAAGGTGGTTGCCCGATTTGGTGAGGATTTACGAGGTAAAACCTTCGCGGTGTGGGGATTGGCATTTAAACCGGAAACGGACGACATGCGTGAAGCCTCCAGCCGTACCATCATCACCGAGCTGATTCGCCGGGGGGCCAGCGTCAAGGCCTATGATCCGGTGGCAGCCCAGGAAGCGTCCCGGGTGTTTCCTATGGACCTGGCCAGTATCGAGGGTGGGATTAACCGTCTGACCATCGTTGAGCACAAGCAGCAGGCCATTAACGATGCCGACGCACTGCTGATCGTGACCGAGTGGAAGGCCTTCCGCAGCCCAGACTTCCAAGGCCTGAAGGCCTCATTAAAGTCGCCGGTGATCATCGATGGCCGCAACCTGTATGACCCCCGTTTATTGGCTGATTACGGTCTGGAGTATCAGGCCATCGGCCGGCGCTGATTGGAGGCATGGGGCATGTACCAGGCTACTCCAATCGCAGTGATTCCCATTCGTCGCGAGTCGTTGTCCAAGGCCCGCATCCTGATTGTGGGCGACTTGATGCTGGACCGTTACTGGTTCGGTGAGGTTAACCGGATTTCACCCGAGGCACCCGTACCGGTTGTGCTGGTGGATGATCAAACCATCGACGAACGCTTGGGCGGCGCCGCCAACGTGGCACGCAATGCAGTGGCCTTGGGGGCCACCACGGCCATCATGGGGGTGCTGGGCAATGACGAACCGGGCGACCGCGTTCAAGCCATGCTGCAGGAGGCCGGGGTGGCGACGCATATTGTGCGTGATGACCGCTGTCCGACCACCGTCAAATTGCGGGTATTGGGGCGCCAGCAGCAGCTGTTGCGCATCGATTTTGAGAAAAAACCCAGTCACGACGCTTTGCAGGAAAAATTTGACCTGTTTGAGCAACTGCTGTCGGACTACGATATTGTCGTCTTCTCCGACTACGGTAAAGGTGCTTTGCGCCACGTCACTCAGATGATTCAACTGGCCAAAATCGCCGGTAAAATGGTGTTGATCGATCCCAAGGGCGACGACTATGCCAAGTATGCGGGGGCCTCGCTGCTCACGCCCAACCGGTCCGAATTAAGGCAGGTGGTCGGCGGCTGGCGGGATGAAGCCCAGCTACGTGAACGAGCGCAAGCCTTGCGGCAGGCGCTTGATTTAAAAGCCCTGTTGCTCACCCGCTCCGAAGAAGGCATGACCCTGTATCGCGAGAATGACGAGCTGCACGTCCCGGCCCAGGCACTTGAGGTCTTTGACGTATCCGGTGCCGGGGACACGGTATTGGCTACATTGGCCACTGCCTTGGGGGCGGGAGCCGATATCCATGATGCAGTACGCCTGGCCAATCTGGCGGGCGGTATTGTAGTGGGTAAGGTCGGTACGGCCGTGATTGACCCAGACGAACTGTTTGCCCAGGTACAGCATCCTGGCAACTAAGCGGGGCCGCGAGTGGCTAACCGCACATAAGGACTGACTATGACAATTATCGTGACTGGTGGCGCCGGCTTTATCGGCAGCAACCTCGTCAAGGCGCTGAACCATCGAGGGCACTCCGACATCCTCGTGGTGGACAACCTCACCCGGGCTGACAAGTTCTTGAATTTGACTGACTGCGAGATCAGCGACTACATGGACAAAGTGGAGTTCCGTCAGCGATTGAACGCTGGGCTATTGCCAAGCGTGGATGCCATTTTGCATGAGGGCGCGTGTTCAGACACCATGGAGCACAATGGCCTGTACATGATGGACAACAATTACCGCTACACCATGGAGGTGTTTGAGTTTGCCCAGGCACACAAATGCCCGCTGCTCTATGCCTCATCCGCTGCCGTGTACGGTGGCAGCACCCGGTTTATTGAGAGCCGCGAGGTGGAGGCCCCATTAAATGTGTATGGGTATTCAAAGTTCCTGTTTGACCAGATTTTACGCCGCCGCATGGCGCAAGGTTTGACGGCCCCCGTGGTCGGATTCCGGTACTTTAACGTGTACGGACGGCGCGAACAGCACAAGGGACGAATGGCCTCTGTGGCGTTCCATAATTTCAACCAGTTTCAGGCCGGTGGCCAGGTTAAACTGTTTGGTGGCTGGGACGGGTATGCCGATGGTTGCCAGCAACGGGATTTCGTATCCGTCGAAGACGTAGTGTCCGTGAATATGCACTTCTTGGAAAAGCAGGGGCCCTCCGGTGTTTATAACCTGGGCTCTGGCCGTGCACAGACATTTAACGATGTCGCGATGGCCGTGTTGAACACCTTGCAGCTGAATCAGGGTAAGCCTTTGTTGAGTTTGCCAGAGGCGGTCGACCAAGGCTTTTTGGAATACATACCCTTTCCCGACGCGCTCAAAGGCAAGTATCAGAGTTTTACGCAGGCAGATCTGACCCAACTGCGAAAAGCTGGATACGACAAGCCGTTTTATACCGTAGAGCAGGGGGTTGAGCGCTATATCAATGACCTGCTGGCCCAGCGGGGCTAATACATAAGCGTACGGCATACGCAGCGCGACGGCACCCAGTGACCGGACCCATTCAGTGCGTATGCTGACGGTAGCTGTCAGAATTTGAGTTGAGTATCGAGGGGTTGCAGAAATTCTTTGGAACTTCTGTCACCCCTTGGCTACTTAAGAGTATTGGCTAACGATTTAACTCTTGAATTAAATCGTCATGGTGGTCCCACCAATTGGAGGGATTAGCTAGCCAACTCACTGTAGGCATACTGGCGTCACGTCAGAGAGCCTCTAGTGAGTGTCTCTGTCTCCTCAAGCCCTGTTTAGCCCGCCACCAGTGCGGGCTTTTTTTTGCCACCAATTTTTTCCGCCATTGTCCAAAAAATCATATAAGTCCTTGTCTTTGAATCGATGACTGTTTTATGCTGGTCTATCGATGTTTTTGAAGGTGCGACCATGAGACTGCTATTGAATCGTTGGTGTGCCCGTCAGATAGGGGTCATCACCTGTTTGCTCGCCTTGGCATTGCTTGGCGGGATGAGCCCTCCGGCGTATGCGCTGGATCCGACCGATAAAATCCAGATTCGCAAAATCATCGAAGATCAAATCGATGCGTTTCGCAAAGATGATGCGCCACGCGCGTTCAGTCATGCTTCTCCGTTGGTGCAGGAGCGTTTGCAGTCCCCCGATCTGTTTATTCGCATGGTGCGTGAGGGTTATGCAGTAGTTTATCGACCCAATTCAGTTCGTTTCCTAAGGTCAGAGGATGTGCCCGATCAATCGGTGTACCAATATGTTCAGATGTCCGATCAGGAGGGGCAGGTCTGGGTGGCTCGTTACCGGATGCTTAAAACTGCACGCGGTCAGTGGAAAATCGACGGATGCGAGGTGCAACGCACCGATGGCGTCATGACCTGATATGCCATGGACAGACCGAACCCCACCACGCAGGCGGTCGGCAAGAGGGGTGTTTATGCGGCAACGCCGACAAAATACCATTGAAATACAATGGCCAGGGCGGCCATCAAACTACCCATGCCGACCGCCAGTGCCAGCGCAATAGCAAACACCGTCAGGCCCGAGCCTTGCGGTGTGTTGTCCGGATATCCCGGGTTGTAGGCCCGATTAAAAGCCTCGGCAGGCATCAGTCCAATTTTGATGGCATCAAAACAGCCACCAAAAAACGACAGGGGAAACAGGGCGATATATAGCCAGGCGCGTTTGCGACCCAGATAAAACCAGTGCACACCCAAGCTACCTAACAAAAAAGCAAGCCATGTGGCCAAGGTTTTATGCTTCATCTCGATAAACCAGTTGAGTAGTTGATACAAGCGCGTTAAAATAGCAGGTTTTCCGGGTCGCGGTATTCAAATTCATGGCGAATTTGGCGATAAGCCTGAGGCAACAGCGCCTTTAAAGCGTTTTTGAGCCTCATTGTGGGCCTTGTTGGGCGTCGCAGATGGTGGCCGGCAGTATTTTTACGCAAGGTTTTTAAAAAGGAACTCTCATGGTCGTTATTCGGCTGGCTAGGGGCGGATCGAAGAAGCGCCCATTTTACAATTTGATTGCTACAGATTCACGCAACCGTCGTGATGGTCGTTTCATCGAGCGCATTGGTTTTTACAACCCAGTGGCTGGTGCCGGCGAAGAAGGAACACGCATTGCCATGGATCGTCTGACCTACTGGCAGGGTGTGGGCGCACAATTGTCCCCAACCGTGGCTCGTCTGGTAAAAGATTACTCCAAGAAGATCGCTGCAACCGCTGCTTGAGCGGCACGTGACCAGTGCTGCTTTACCTGATGCACCGTATATGAGGCGCATCTTGCCGGAGCACGACAGCCTGTAAAAGCCCCCGAACTTGGTTCGCAGGGGCTTTTTGTTTATGGTCTAGCAGACATCATATTTAAACAACACACTTCATTGGACTCCATGACTGAGAACACGGTAAAGCCTGACGAACTGGCGATGGTCGAGGTTGGCCGCATCGCTGAGCCTTACGGCGTCAAAGGATGGGTCAATGTGATCCCGTTTTCCGACGATCCAGTGGCCTTGATGCGTGCCAAGCAGTGGTCCGTGTGTCGCCCCAAAAAACAGTTGAATCAGGCCGGTGGGGCGCTGCAGTTTGAGGCGGCGATCGAATACGCGGTGATGAACAAAAAACAGCACAGCGACCGGATTGTCGCCCAGTTTATGGGTTTTGAAGATCGCACTGCCGCTGAGAGTCTCAAAGGCTCATTGATTTTATTGCCACGCAGCGCATTCCCGAAAACCGACGAGGGCGAGTACTACTGGGTTGATTTGGTAGGTTGCAGCGCGGTGAACAGGCAGGGGCAGACCATCGGTCTGGTTGCGGAGGTCGTAGACCATGGCGCGCATGCCATTGTGGTGCTTACCGCGGATGGTGCGACCGGGCATAAGGCCGAGGAGGAAATCCTCATTCCATTTGTACCCGCCTACATCGATAAGGTGGATATCCAGGCCAGGCGGATCGAGGTGGATTGGGAACATGACTTCACCTAAGCCGCGGTTTGACGTCATTACCTTGTTTCCGGAGATGTTTTCGGCGTTAACCGCCAGCGGTATCACCGGGCGAGCCCATACGCGTCAGCTGTATGAGTTGCACATGTGGAATCCGCGTGATTACGCAACGGATGCATATAAAACGGTGGATGATCGTACCTATGGAGGTGGACCGGGTATGGTGATGATGGCGCCCCCGCTGGCGGAGTCCATAACGGCGATCAAAGCCGCACGAGGCGACGCCGCCCCGGTGATATTTTTGACCCCCCATGGCCCCCGTTTGCAGCAAGGTGATCTCAGGTCTTTGCTGGTGACCCAATCCTGCGGTGCGATCCTGCTGTGCGGGCGTTATGAGGGCGTGGATCAACGGCTGATTGATCGCTACGTCGACATGACTTTTTGCGTGGGTGATTTTATTGTGTCTGGTGGCGAGCTGCCCACGATGTTGATGCTCGATGCCTGGATTCGGCTGCTGCCCGGCGCCATGAATGACGTGCAGTCCACCGAGCAAGAGTCGTTTGAAAACAACAGGTTGGATTGCCCTCACTACACTCGCCCGGAAATATTTGAGGGGCAGAGCGTGCCAAGCGTGCTTTTATCCGGACATCATGCCAAAATAGAGAGTTGGCGTTTGTCTGAGTCTTTAAAGATAACCGCCCAATTTAGGCCGGACCTGCTCGATAAAAAGTAGTTCCGGTATTTATAAACCATCCTCTGACGGTCAGCCCATGCTGTTGAAGGGCTTTTGGATATTTAGCAATAAATAAACAAACGCAGCCGTGAATGATGATTTGGAGTTACCCATGAATCTGATTCAAACCCTTGAGCAAGAAGAAATTGCTCGTCTGAACAAAACCATCCCGGAATTTGCTCCTGGAGATACCGTGATTGTGAACGTAAACGTGGTTGAAGGCGCCCGCAAGCGCGTACAGGCCTACGAAGGTGTTGTGATTGCCAAGCGTAATCGCGGCTTGAACTCAAACTTCATCGTTCGCAAGATTTCCTCGGGTGAAGGCGTGGAGCGTACGTTCCAGACCTACTCACCGCTGATCGCTTCGATCGAAGTCAAACGCCGTGGTGATGTTCGTCGTGCCAAGTTGTACTACCTGCGCGACCGTTCAGGCAAGTCTGCACGTATCAAGGAAAAGCTGCCACAGCGTAAAGCCGCTGCTGCTCAGTAATTTCTCAGATCAGTCTGGGCGTTGCCCAGGCCGTGATGGTAAAAACCGCACTGGTATTCCAACCTGTGCGGTTTATTTATGCGAAGGCTGCTTTGCTTTGACTGGCACGCCTTCTTTAGCTGGCAAGCATCTCGGGTTGTTTAGGTCAGCCACCAACGGTTGTCAGCGAACCATCGTTTGATCAGCCGCTGTGCCCAGTCAGTGCGTTCCACATCAATCTGCTGTGCAATATCACGGGCGGCTTTGAACAAGTCCAGATCGCGTAGCGGGTCGGCATAGCGCAGCGTGGGTATGCCTGATTGGCGCTTGCCCAGCAACTCGCCAGGACCGCGGATTTTAAGGTCCTGTTCGGCCAGCCAAAACCCGTCGTTGCTGTCACGCAATGCTTTTAAGCGCTGCTTGCCGGTCATGGAGAGCGGGCCACCGTACAGCAACACACACACGCTTTGCAGGCTGCCACGCCCTACGCGGCCTCGCAACTGGTGCAATTGTGCAAGTCCAAAGCGTTCTGCATGTTCGATCACCATGAGGGTGGCGTTCGGGACATCGACGCCCACTTCGATCACCGTTGTTGAGACCAGCAGATCGATCTGAGCTGCTTCAAACGCCGCCATGATCTGTGCCTTGTCGCTGGCGCTTAAACGGCCATGCAAAAGGGCGACCTTAAACTGCGGCAGCGCCTCGCTTAATTCAGCAAAGCTTTGTTCGGCCGCCTGCAGCTGCAGGGTTTCGCTTTCCTCGATCAGCGGGCACACCCAATACACCTGCTGGCCTTTAGACAATTCCGGGATGAGCGATTCAATGAGTTCGAGGCGGCGGCTTTGTGAAATGAGTTTAGTGATGATTTGTTGACGTCCCGGCGGCTTTTCGTTCAGGACCGAGACGTCCAGATCCGCCAGATAGCTGTGTGCCAGTGTTCTGGGAATGGGGGTGGCGGTCATCATCAGTTGGTGGGCAATGGTGTTATCGGCATTGCCTTGCAAGAGGGCAATGCGTTGCTGCACGCCGAAGCGATGTTGTTCGTCCACCACCACCAACCCGAGATGTTTAAAACGAACGGTGTCCTGTATCAGTGCGTGGGTACCCACCACCACCTGGGTTTGTCCGCTCGCCAGGGATTCGGCAATGCGGGCTTTTTCTTTTTTTCCCATCGCCCCAAGAAGCTTTTCGCAGCGCAAGCCCAGTGCTTCAAAAAGCGGGGCCAGCTTGGCGTAGTGTTGCTCGGCGAGAATTTCCGTGGGTGCCATCATGGCCGCCTGCGCGCCGCATTGCGCAACAAACCCACAGGCCAGTGCGGCCACGGCCGTCTTGCCACTGCCCACATCCCCTTGTAACAGCCGCTGCATGGGGATGGGCTGGGCCAGATCCTGGCGGATTTGTCCCCATGCGCGCACTTGTGCTGCCGTCAGTTCAAAAGGCAGTAAGTCTGCAATGTTGCGGTCAGCGGCAATCACCGGTTTAACAAAGGTTCGTGCCTGCCATTCCTGGCGTGAGCTGCGGGCTTGTTGCAAGGCCAGTTGCTGGGCCACGATTTCGTCGAGTTTAAGGCGTGTCCAGACTGGGTGAGTCCGCTCATTGAGTGAGGTCAGCGTGTCGACGGTGGCTTGGCGATGCAGGGTCTGTAGCGCTTGGGGCCAAGTTGGCAGGCCCAGCCTGCGCAACAGGGGCTCTGTGTGCGGATTGTCCAGGCAATCCTCAAAACACGGCTCGGGCAGCAAACTGATCCAACGTCGCCATTCGGTTTGGCGAACACCGGCCGTCGTGGGGTATACCGGCGTGAGCACCGCATCCGCAGGCGGGGGTTGGGGCGATGGTGAACCCGCCAGTTCGCTGGGTGGATCCAAATCATCAGGGAGCAATTCAATTTTTGGATGCACCATCTCAAAACCAAAGCGGCTGTGACGCACTTGCCCGGTCGCTTTGATTCGGCATCCGATCGCAAACTTTTTAACCTGGCTCGGATAAAAGTGCAGCCAGCGCAGACTGATGTCGCCGCTGTCGTCTGCCAGCGTCAGGTGCCACTGTTTGCGCGGGCGCTCGCTGCTTTGGCTGTTGATGATGGTGCCGATCACGCTGAGCAGCACGCCGTCCACCAGCTGGTTGCACTGGCTGATGGTGGCCTCGTCCTGATAGCGCAGGGGCATGTGCAGTGCGAGGTCTATCCAGCGGGAGACGCCCAGCGTGGGACCAATCCGTGAGGTGACTTTGTCAGGAAGGGGGGCCAGTTCGCCCCACGGCTGCTCGGGCATCGATATAATTATCGCTACCATCTGATGGTCATCGGGGTGGTGTGCGAGGGCGTCTGACCGTTTATCCGCCCTGTGTCCCGGGCACAACCAGTATGGCCTCGACCTCGAATGCCGCGCCTTTGGGCAGGCTGGCGACACCCACGGTAGACCGGGCAGGGAAGGGCTGGGGCACAAATTCCTGCATCAGTTGGTTAACCACTCCAAATTCATTCAGGTCGGTCAGGAACAGGGTGAATTTAACCGCATCTCCCAGCGTGCCTCCGCTGGCTTGAGCCACAGCGCTCAGGTTGTTGAACGCTTGGCGTACCTGAGCAGAAAATCCACCATCAACCAGATGACCTGTGGCGGGGTCCAGCCCAATCTGACCGGAGGTGTACACGACGTCGCCAACCTTGATGGCCTGATTGTAGGGACCGATCGCGGCAGGGGCATTGGGTGTGGAAATGATGAGTTTTGTCATGTCAATCGAGTTTCATTTTGTTTCAGATGTGCGAATCATACCGTGGCTTTTCGTATTGTAGCGGGCATAGGTTCGGCGTAATATCGCTCACACTTTGCTGCACTGCAGAATTTTTGATGAATAAAAATAAAATACGCGACATTGTGATCGGTGCACCCATCGATCCCATGAACGAAAAGACCCGCCATTCATTGACGTTGGTCGCTTTTTTGGCCTGGGTTGGGTTGGGGGCGGACGGTTTATCCTCCTCGGCTTACGGCCCCGAAGAAGCTTTCCGGGCGCTGGGTGCACACACGCATTTAGGTTTGTATTTGGCCGTGTTGACGGCGGTGACCGTGTTTGTCATTGCGCTGGCTTATAACCAAGTGATCGAGCTGTTCCCGACCGGGGGGGGCGGTTACCGGATAGCCACAGTGCTGATTGGACCCAATGCCGGGTTGGTGTCCGGTGCCGCCCTGATTGTCGACTACGTGCTGACTATCGCCATTTCGGTGGCCAGTGGAGTCGATTCGCTGTTTTCGATGCTGCCGGTGAGTTGGCAGCTGTACAAGCTGGCTCTGGAGATGGCGTTGGTGATCGTGCTCATGTGGATCAACCTGCGCGGCACCAAAGAGTCGATCAAGATCCTGTTACCGATTTTTCTGGGTTTTGTAGTGACCCACGTGGTCTTGATTGTGTATGGCATTGCAGCTCATTCCTCGTACATTCCCAGCCTGATTCCCGATACGATTAAAGACACCACGAGCCTTGCCAACGACAAGGGCTGGCTGTTTGTCACCGCGCTGTTTTTGCGCGCCTATTCATTGGGGGGCGGTACGTATACAGGGATTGAGGCGGTCTCTAACAATGTACAGTCTCTTGCCGAGCCACGGGTCAAAACTGGCAAGCTGACCATGACTTACATGGCTGCCAGCCTGGCGTTCACGGCGGGCGGCATCATTTTGTTGTATTTGCTGTGGGGTGCCACGCCTGTCGAGGGGCAAACCCTCAATGCCGTGGTGTTTCGAGATGTGATTGCCGATATCGGTTTTGGTAAAGAACTGACCCCTGTGATGCTGATCGCCGTGCTGGCCTTTGAAGCAGGTCTTTTATTCGTGGCGGCCAATACCGGCTTTTTGGGTGGCCCTGCCGTGCTGGCCAATATGGCAATTGACTCGTGGGTGCCTCACAAATTCAGGTACCTATCCACCCGACTGGTGACGCAAAACGGCATCTTGTTGATGGGTTTGAGCGCGCTGGTGATTTTGTATCTGTCGCATGGCAAGGTGGATCTGCTGGTCGTGCTGTATTCTATCAACGTATTCCTGACGTTTAGTCTGTCGTTGGCGGGCCTGTGTATCTATTGGCTCAAGCACCGGGATGATCCCAAATGGTTTGGGCGACTGGTGTTGTCCGCCATCGGCCTGTTTGTTACGGCATCCATTCTGTGTGTGACCATTTTTACCAAGCTGTTTGAAGGCGGATGGGTGACCTTGCTGATCACGGGCCTTGTGATCGCGATGTGTATGGGTATCAAACTGCATTATCTGGATACCAAACGGAAAATCCGCGCGGTGGATGATATTTTTTCTAATCAACCCTATGGCAGCCAGATGGATTACCCGGCGCTGGACCACGAGGCGCAAACGGCGGTGTTTGTGGTCGGCAGCAGCCGTGGCGGCGGCTTGCATGCCTTGCTGTGGGTGCAGCGCATGTTCCCTGGGCACTTTAAAAACTTTGTGTTCATCAATGCCCGTACGGTGGATTCACAGGCCTACGGCGGCAATGAGTCGCTTGAGAGCATGAAAATCAATGCCAGTGTGTCGCTCAATTACTTTGTAAATTTTTGCCATAGCTATGGCATGGCGGCCACCAGTTATGTGGCATTTGGTACGGATCCGGTGGAAGAGCTGTCGTCGCTGTGTGCCAAAATCCAGGACGACTTTCCCAATGCGATTTTCTTTACCAGCAAAATGGTGTTTGAGCGCGAAAACTGGTTGACCCGCATTTTGCATAACCAGGCTGCGTTGGCTTTGCAGCGGCGACTTCATTTTGCAGGCCAACAAATGGTGATTTTGCCCATGAAAGTGTGAGGCGAGTAGCTTAGTTGCGTGTAAGTCTTTCTATTTCTGTAGTAGCCAGTAATAATGGCTCAACCAGTTTTCGATAGAATACGTATATGACCCTCACAGAGCTCAAGTACATCGTCGCGTTGGCCAGAGAAAAACATTTTGGCCGGGCTGCCGAGGCCTGCTTTGTGAGCCAACCCACCTTGTCGGTGGCGATCAAGAAACTCGAGGATGAACTGAACATCATGCTCTTTGAGCGGGGTAGCAACGAAATTTCGCTGACCCCCATCGGAGAGCGGATCGTCACCCAGGCCCAGCGTGTGCTCGAAGAAGCGTCCGCCATCAAAACGCTCGCCCAGCAAGGTAAAGACCCATTAAACGGCCCCTTGCGAGTGGGTGTGATCTACACCATCGGTCCTTATTTGTTACCCGGTTTGGTCGGAGAAATGATCCGCACCGTGCCCGGCATGCCCATGCTCTTGCAAGAAAATTACACCGCCAAGTTGCTCGAGTTGCTCAAGCAAGGCGAAATCGATTGCGCGATCGTCGCTTTGCCAATCGTGGAGACAGGTATTTCGGTCTTGCCCTTGTATGAAGAGCAGTTTGTGGTGGCGGTGCCTAGCAAACATCCGTGGGCGAGCCGAGCGTCGATCAAATCCGACGAGCTGAAAAACGAAACCATGCTGTTGTTGGGGCAGGGGCATTGCTTTCGCGACCATGTGCTGGAGGTGTGCCCTGAGTTATCCCGTTTCTCGCAGGCGTCCGAGGGCATTCAGAGAACCTTCGAGGGCAGTTCACTGGAAACCATACGACATATGGTTGCCTCAGGCGTCGGGGTGACGGTGTTGCCTTCAACGGCGATACCCAAACCCTTACCGGTCGATTCGCTGCTCAGTTACATCCCGCTCGAGGAGCCGGCGCCCAGACGCGAAGTGGTACTGGTATGGCGCAAAAGCTTTCCGCGCCTTGAGGCCATGCTGGCTATCCGCGATGCCGTGCATCGATGCCCGTTGCACGACGCTCAACTGTCGGTTGGTGCACCGGTGACTCATTAACCCTTTTTGCACAGTGGCAGGTATTTGTTGGAAACACAGTTGCAAACCAAGCAGACGTCCAGGCTAGAGACAATACAGCTTTATCTTCAGCTGGTTCGTTTGCATAAACCGATTGGGGTGTTACTCCTGCTGTGGCCTACCCTGTGGGGCTTGTGGTTGGCGGCTCGCGGAGTGCCTCAGTATTCCGTGCTGATCATTTTTACGCTGGGTACCGTGCTGATGCGCTCGGCGGGCTGCGCGATCAATGACTATGCTGACCGTGATTTTGACCGTCACGTCAAACGCACCGCACAGCGCCCGGTGACCTCGGGCAAAATCAGCCCGCGCGCGGCCTTGATCACGGCGGCGGTGTTGGCCGTAGCTTCTGCGTTGCTGGTTATTCCTTTAAATCCGCTGGTGTGGGCC
>DAITMV010000007.1:0-41946 GCA_036834985.1 Burkholderiaceae bacterium
GTTGAGGCCGCGCAACTCGGTGTGTGGTTGCACGGGCGTAGCGTAGAGCCGAGCGCCGATTACCCCGTTGCCCCGCTGGTTATCAACGCCGGAGCGCTGATCCACCGGGTACAGTTACTGATCAATCATCGCCAGGACCGATGATTCAGGATGCACCCCACAGGGCGCTACCTGCTTCAACTTGCAAGCCGCCCCGACACCAATTGGAGCTGCTTGTCGCAACGCGCTGCCAGTGCCACGTCGTGCGTCACCAGAACCAAGGTGGCGCCCGTATCGGCCTGCAACTCAAACATCAGGTTGATAATGCGCTCGCCGGTGGCGGCATCCAGACTACCAGTGGGTTCGTCGGCGAAAATAATCGGCGGACGCCCCACAAACGCACGTGCCAGGGCAACCCGCTGCTGCTCACCACCAGACAATGTTTTGGGCGTATGCATCAGGCGATGCCCCAAGCCTACCGTTTCAAGCATGTGGGTGGCTTTGGCACGCATATCCTGACCGCGATTTAGCTCCAGGGGCAGCAACACGTTTTCCAGGGCGGTTAAATGAGGTAATAGTTGAAAGGACTGAAACACAAAGCCCACATGGCGGGCACGGAACGCAGCACGCCCCTCTTCATCCAGCTCAAATAGGGAGGTGCCTGCCAGATGAACTTGACCAGAACTTGGAACATCCAGCCCGGCCATCAGTCCTAACAAAGTGGACTTGCCTGAGCCCGACGCCCCGACAATCGCCACGCTGTCACCAGCAGCGATTGAAAAGCTGATTTTCTCTAGAATAGTCAGTGGCGTACCCGCATCAGGTACGGTTTTAACCAACTCGTTAACAACAATGGCGGGCTCAGACTGCGGGTTGGAAGACATGAGAATCAATTAAGTCCTTTAAACGTCCAATAAGGTCAACAGGCACATGGTAAAACAATATCCAAGACATCACCTGGGCGCCCTGCTCATCACCGTGATCGGTCTGCTGGGAAGCAACGCCCAGGCCGCCAGTGCATCAGGATGCACTGTGCTTGTGGTGGGTGACAGCCTCTCAGCGGCCTACGGTTTGCAACGGTCCGAAGGCTGGGTGTCATTGCTAGAGCGTCGGTTGAGCGAAAAGTTTCCGCCGTGCAAGCTGGTCAATGCCTCCATTTCAGGCGAAACCAGTGCGGGTGGCCTGTCCCGCCTGCCTGCGCTGCTCAAAGCGCATGAGCCCAGCCACGTCGTGATTGAACTGGGCGCCAATGACGGCCTGCGGGGCCTGCCGGTGGCCACCCTGAAAAGCAATCTGGGTCACATGATTACCCAAAGCCAGGCCAGCCATGCCAAAGTATTGCTGGTCGGGATGCAAATGCCGCCCAATTACGGTCGTGCGTACACCGAACAATTCAGCGCCGTATTCAAGGACGTCGCGCAGCAAACGCGAACGCCACTGGTACCGTTTATGATGGAGGGCTTTGCAGGCCAACGCGATGCGTTTCAGGCAGATGGTATTCATCCGAATGCAGGGGCTCAGCCCGCCATCCTGTCAACCATTTGGCCTAAACTGGAAAAACTGCTGAAAGCCTCATGAAATTACCCAAAATTGTCAGCGTCGCTGACTGGTTAAACAAGCCCGATCAATTCGACGATGTGCTGGACGCCCGCAGCCCGGCCGAATACGCCCTCGACCATGCGCCCGGGGCGCTGTGCACCCCGGTGCTCAACGATGAAGAACGTATTGAGGTAGGTACCCTGTACAAACAGGTCTCTCCCTTTGAAGCACGCAAGGTGGGTGGCGCCAAGGTGGCACACAACATCGCCGGCATCGTCGAGACCCACTGCATGAATCGCCCCAAAGATTGGAGACCACTGGTGATGTGCTGGCGCGGCGGCCAGCGTAGCGGTTCGCTGGCACTGGTATTGGCCCAGGTGGGTTGGCAAGTGGCCCAACTGGAGGGGGGTTACAAAGCATTCCGACACGCGGTGATCGACGGTCTGAACACCCTACCCTCACAATTGAAGTTTAAGGTACTGTGTGGACCCACCGGTGTTGGCAAAAGCCGGCTGCTGGAAACCCTCAAGGAACGGGGGGCTCAGGTGCTTGACCTGGAAAACCTGGCCTGCCATCGGGGGTCAGTGCTGGGCCCTCAACCTGACGAGCCGCAGCCCAGCCAAAAGCACTTTGAAACCCGGATATGGACTGAATTGCGATCCTTTAACCCGGCGCATGAGGTGTTTGTGGAGGCAGAAAGCAAAAAAGTTGGCAACCTGCGAGTTCCAGAGGTCTTGATGGCGGTGATGCGTCAAAGCCCGTGCGTCCGGATCGACATGCCCACCGAAAGCCGCGTGCAACTGCTGCTTGAGGACTATAAACACTGGCAGCAGAACCTGCCGTGGCTTGAATCACGGTTGCGGGCACTGCAAGAAGTGCACGGCCACGCGGAGATCGACCGGTGGGTGCGGATGTCGCACGAGGGTCAGTGGGAAGAGCTGGTGAATATTTTGCTAACCGCTCATTACGACCCGGCTTATCACAAATCAACCAGTCATAACTTCAAGCATTTTACCCAAGCACCTGTGTTGACAATGGAAAAGGCCGACACTGCCGGCCTCCTGCAAGCGGCGATCAGCCTTTGGCCGTCGACTCAAATGTCTTCTTGATCTCAACTTTGGCCTTGAGCTTCAACGCTTCCTGAGCCGCATTGGCGGCCGATCGGGCCAAACCTTGCTTCCAGGCATTCAAGTTGGCCTCCTTGAGCTTTTTAGCCTCATCCGACAGCTCAGCTGGCGCAGGCTCTACCGCGCTGACCTTGGCAATCGCGACGCCCTTGGCACCCAGATCCACCACGGTGTAGGCCGGTAATGTTTTGGTACCCAGCTTGAAAATGCTTTCTACTTCGACAGCACTCAAACCATTGGGTTGGAGACGCGAGGCCTTCACAGGCGCGGCAAATCCGGCCACGGCCTCGCCTTTGCGGGCACGTTCGAGCAGCTGATCAGCCTCTTTGCGAGCCAGTTTGGCTGACTCCTCTTTCACCAACGCCTCTTTGATGGCGGCAGACACCTGCTCCAGCGGTTTGGTTTGAGCGGGCTGGTAAGACACCATACGACCCGACACCAGCGCAGTACCAACAGTGACCGCTTTGGTGTTGTGCTTGTCGCGAATGACGTCATCGCTGAACAAGGCCGCCAAAAACTCGGGACTGGCCAGTGGCGATCCAGGTGCTGCGCCCGGCAATGGGGTCCGTTGTACCCCTTTAACGGCAACCGGAGTCAGCTTGAACTTATCGATCACCGGCTTTAGCGAATCAGACTGGTCATAGACCATATTGCTAAACGACTCGGCTGCATCCGCAAACAGCTTGGTGGCCTGCTGCTGTCGGATGGCTTTTTCAATCTCGGGGCGAACCTCTGCAAAGGGCTTGACCACCTCAGGCTTGATGTCAGTAACTTGAATGATGTGAAATCCGAAATCGGATTGCACCAGGTTGCTGATTTCTTCTTTTTTCATTGAAAACGCAGCGTCCTCAAAGGGCTTGACCATCGCACCACGGGCAAAAAAGCCCAAGTCGCCGCCGGTGGCGGCAGAGCCTGGATCCTGCGAATCAGCCTTGGCCACAGCGGCAAATTCAGCCGGGTTGGCCCTGACCTTGGCCAGCAACGCCTCGGCCTTGACCTTGGCTTTCTGAACTTCATCAGCCTTGGCGGTTTTGGCCACGGTGATCAGAATGTGACGCGCCTTGCGCTGTTCCGGTGATTTGTACTGGGCCAGGTTTTGATCGTAAAACCCCTTGGCATCGGCCTCGCTAACCGGCAACTGGCTAGCCAGCACATCCCCTTGCAACACCACAAATTCAATATCACCCTGTTCTGGCGACTTATACAGCGCCTGATTGGCCTTGTAGAACGCGTCAATCTGCTCCGGAGTCACATTCACCGCAGCGGCATAGGCCTCGGGCTTGAGCGTCAACAGCGATACAGTACGAACCGATTCATTAATCTGGCTCAAGCGATCAGCCACACTCTTGGGGATAAATTCGCTTAAGGCCAGCGGGTTGGTCACCTGACCTTTGGCGATGTCTTGGCGCAGACGGGCCTCAAACATCTCGGGGGTCATGCCTTGGGCGCCCAGCAAGGTGCGGTAGCGCTCCAGATTAAATTGTCCGTTGTCCTGCACGGCGGGAATGGTACTGATGACCTCCCTCAGGCGGGCATCGGAGGCCGTGAGGCGATTTTCGCGCACCGCCCAATCCACCAGCTTGTCGTTGATCAAACCGTCCAGAATGGCTTGATCTGCCTGGGAGCCTTCCAGCAATTTGGGGTCAAACGACGCACCCAACACCTGACGCATACGCTCTAACTGCTGCTTTTTAACAGCGTCAAACTCGCCCTGCTTGATTTTCTGATCACCCACCACGGCCAATACCACATCGCCATCGCGGAAACGGGAATACCCCTCAAGACCAAACAGTACAAAGGAAGGAAGAATCAACAGCAAAAGCAAAAACTGCATCAACTTTTGATGGGACCGAAAAAACTCTAACATGGTGTAGTGGCAGTAAAAGTGGCCTGAGTGCGCGATGATAAACGAAAAGCAGACAATCGTTTACTGGGGCGTTGAAAGAATCCTCACCAACTCATCAAAAACCAGCCGTATCCGTGGGGCAACTGGCCCGCGTTGAGGCCGATACACATAAATACCCCAGGCCGGGGGTGCATGCGCATCCAGGACAGTCACCAGCTCGCCGCGCGCCAAATAAGGCGCCACCAGAAACCGCGGCATCTGCGCAAAGGCCAAGCCTGCCAACACCGCGTCGCGCTCAGTTTCGGGGTCATCGGTGATCAGCACTGGCTGCCGGGGTATAAACTGCTTGCCTTCGGCCAGATACCAGGGCCAGGGACGCCCCGTTTTCTTGTCCAAAAAGCCTGTTACGGGGATGTTGGGTAGATCATCCGGAGATAGGAGATGGTTAAACCGGGCCGCCAACCCAGGGGTAGCGACCACGACAAACGACATCCGACTCACTTGCCGAGCCACAAACCGGTTGTCCCGCATAAAGCCAACCCGCACGCCGATGTCGATTTGTTCATCAATCACATCGGTGATTTCATCGGACAGTCGTATATCCAGCACGATGCCTGGATTGGCCATGGCCGTCGTCCACAGCTCGGGCAATACACACAAACGACCCAGGCTGCGAGGCATGGTGATTCTCACACGTAACGGTGCCTCAACATCGGGACGATGGTGATCGGTGCTAAACAATTGCTCAACGCCATTTAGGGTGGCTTTGGCGCGTATGGCCAGTTGCTCGCCAAAATCAGTGATTTTGACGCGTCGGGTGTTGCGATGAAAAAGTACCTCGCCAAAATGCTGTTCAAGCGCTTTGACGGCACGGGTAACGCCTTGAGGAGAGATGCCTAGCCGTTGGGCGGCTTCCCGAAAATTGGAGGACTCGGCTGCGACAGAAAAGATGCGAATCAACTCTAAATGATTATTCATGCCGCTAACAAACCATGGACAAGCTTACTATCCTGAAGATGAATCAGACAAACAGCCCGCTCTGGTATTTTGGGGGCTTAAAAGGCGTGTCCGGAAAAAAAGATCCGGGCGTGTTCGCCACCAGACTCAAAACCTTGGCAGCCGGCTGAGGCGGTGTTGGCACACCACGCGATGCGGGTATGACAGCCCCTGCGAAACACACAGCACACGACATACAGACATGTATCTGTGCTGGGCGTTTTACGGTATCGACACCCGAGGTACTGGCAGAATCATCCGACGACGACAGCAAACAAGGCATGGGCATTTGAGTTGCCGTTCCAAAGGCAGTGATTGCCCCTTGAACAAGCACCTGCTCATGCAGACACTTCCATTTGCACAAATCACTTACGCCAGCTGCAAAAGCCTGGAATGTCAGCGTGGCCAACAGGCACAACGCCACACAACGAAATGAGTTTGCGCGCACAGCAGCTTTACCTTAGCAGCAAGGCATACCCATGACACAGCACAGTGCGCCTGCATCGCAACATGCGCCGGCAAAGGCATAGGTGGAGGCCAAAAGGCCTGAGAACAACACAGCGGTTTTTACAAAAACGGTTTTCATTGAAAACTCCTATGACTGAAAAACGAGCAGACCATTCCGCCCGCAATCAGTATAAGCCCCTGCAAGTGGGAAACCTGAATTTTTACAAATGGAATAGAAAGGAAGATGTACGCCCAAGACAGCACAAACGAAAAAGCCCTGATCAAAAGATCAGGGCTTTAGGTGTTGGCGGAGTGGACGGGACTCGAACCCGCGACCCCCGGCGTGACAGGCCGGTATTCTAACCAACTGAACTACCACTCCAGTTTGCTTCTCATAGCTTGGTGGGTGCTGAGAGGCTCGAACTCCCGACCTACGCCTTGTAAGGGCGCCGCTCTACCAACTGAGCTAAGCACCCAATTAACAACAAATGACTAACAACCTGCTTAACTACACTTCGAACCGCGAGCTGTTTTTGTTGCTAGTGCTTGTTTCGTATGCATCAGCGAAGACCAAGATTATACACAGATTTTTCAACTGTGCAACAGCCCCCATTGAAAAAATTAATTGACCGCATCCTTGAGGGCTTTACCGGGACGGAACTTGGGCACTTTGGCTGCCTTGATCTTGATGGTTGCGCCAGTGCGTGGATTACGGCCTGCACGCGCAGCGCGTTTTCCCACGGCAAATGTACCAAAACCCACCAGGGTCACTGTACCGCCTTTTTTCAGTGTGGTTTTTACCGCGCCGATGATGGCATCGAGTGCGCGACCCGCTGCTGCCTTGGAAATATCTGCCTGTGATGCAATGTGGTCAATCAATTCAGTCTTATTCACAAACGCCCCCTTTAGGTCAGGAAAAAGGCACGCCGCACAGCATGCCTCAGAGAAACTTCAACCCCTATTTAGTCACCCCATACAAGACGGTGTCAAGCCATTTTTTGGCATGTTTTGCCCTGAAACCACGAACGGGCGCGGGTCCACTGTCTTTTACATATAAAAAAACCCGCAGTGATGCGGGTTTTGAATTGTTAAAAATAAAAGTCAAATCAGTGCGTTATGGCAGACGTTGAAGGGTCGGTCTGAGCTACCGCCTGCACAACCGGAGCCACTTCAGGCAAAGCCTCCGGCACCCGCTCCAACGCGGCTTCCAGTACTTGATCAATCCATTTGACCGGCACGATCTCCAGCTGGTTTTTAACGTTATCAGGAATCTCAGCGAGGTCCTTGACGTTCTCTTCAGGAATCAGCACGGTTTTAATACCGCCGCGATGTGCTGCCAGCATTTTTTCCTTCAAACCGCCAATCGCCAGCACCTCACCCCGAAGGGTGATTTCGCCTGTCATGGCCACTGTGGCACGCACAGGAATGCCGGTCAGGGTAGACACCAGCGCGGTGGTCATCGCGATACCCGCCGACGGTCCATCCTTGGGCGTTGCGCCTTCGGGCACGTGTACATGAATATCACGCTTTTCAAAGGCATCGTCGGCAATCCCCAAGCGCCGGGCGCGTGAACGCACAACAGAGCGGGCAGCTTCGACAGACTCTTTCATCACGTCACCCAGGCTGCCGGTGCGGATGATATTGCCCTTGCCCGGCATGGCCACGGTCTCAATGGTCAGCAGGTCGCCGCCCACCTCAGTCCAGGCCAATCCGGTGACCTGACCCACCTGATTGTCTTTTTCAGCCATGCCAAAGTTATAGCGACGAACACCCAGGAACTTATCCAGATTTTTGGGGGTAACCAGCATCTTTTTATCGCTCTTTTTGAGCAGAAGCTGACGCACTACCTTGCGGCAAATCTTGGATACTTCACGCTCTAAGCTACGCACCCCCGCCTCGCGGGTGTAGTAGCGAATAATGTCGCGCACCGCCGCCTCAGACACCGACAATTCTTCGGGCTTGACCCCGTTGTTCTTGAGCTGCTTGGGCAAGAGGTATTTCTGGGTGATGTTGACCTTTTCCTCTTCGGTGTAACCGGACAGGCGAATCACCTCCATCCGATCGAGCAAGGCCGGTGGAATGTTCAGCGTATTGGCCGTGGCTACAAACATCACATCCGACAAGTCGTATTCGACTTCGGCATAGTGATCAACAAAGGTGTTGTTCTGTTCGGGATCGAGCACTTCGAGCAGGGCCGAGGCTGGGTCGCCCCGGAAATCCATCCCCATCTTGTCAATTTCATCGAGCAGGAACAAGGGGTTTCGAACACCGACCTTGGTCAGGCTTTGCAGCACTTTGCCGGGCATCGACCCAATATAGGTGCGGCGATGCCCCCGGATCTCGGATTCATCACGCACGCCACCCACCGCCATCCGCACAAACTTGCGGTTGGTTGCCTTGGCGATCGATTGTCCAAGCGAGGTTTTACCAACCCCCGGAGGGCCGACTAGGCACAGGATGGGCGCTTTGACCTTGTCCACACGCTGCTGCACTGCGAGGTACTCAACAATGCGTTCCTTGACCTTCTCCAACCCGTAGTGGTCCGAATCAAGCACTTCTTCGGCCTTGACCAAATCTTTGCTGACCTTGGTTTTCTTTTTCCAAGGCAGATTCACCAGAACATCGATAAAGTTGCGCACCACGGTGGCCTCAGCCGACATGGGCGACATCAGCTTAAGCTTTTTGAGCTCAGACTCAGCCTTTTTAAGGGCGTCCTTAGGCATGCTGGCTTCTTTGATCTTGCGCTCGAGCTCTTCCATATCGGCGCCGTCTTCACCCTCGCCCAGCTCTTTCTGAATCGCTTTGACCTGTTCGTTCAGGTAATACTCGCGCTGACTCTTTTCCATCTGGCGTTTGACACGGCCACGGATGCGCTTTTCGACCTGCAGGATGTCGATTTCCGTCTCCAGTTGGGTGAGCAACTGCTCCAGACGCTGGCTGACACTGAAAATCTCCAGAATGGCCTGCTTTTGCTCCAGCTTGAGCGGCAAATGGGCGGCGATGGTGTCGGCCAGGCGACCCAGTTCCTCAATGCTGGAGAGCGAGGTCAGGATTTCTGGAGGAATCTTTTTGTTTAGTTTAACGTACTGGTCAAACTGGGCCAGTACCGCGCGGCGCATGGCTTCGGTCTCGGGGCTTTGGCTTGGATCGGCCAGCAGCGGTGTGGCCACACCCTGGAAATAGGCGCCGTTGTCTTCGATTTTGTGCAACCGTGCACGCTGCAAGCCCTCAACCAGTACCTTGACGGTACCATCAGGCAGCTTGAGCATTTGCAGCACATTGGCTACGCAACCGATTTCATAGATATCCTTGTCGCTCGGCTCGTCTTTGGAGGCAGATTTTTGTGCCACGAGCAAAATGCTGTTCCCGGTTTCCATGGCCACTTCGAGTGCCTTGATGGACTTGGGACGGCCAACGAACAACGGAATAACCATATGTGGGAACACGACCACGTCACGCAGGGGTAACAGTGGCAGTTCTGTCTGTTGTTCAGGCAATACGTTAGATGCTGACATATATATTCACCTTTTTTGGCTAGTGCATCCTAAATGGAGACCGATTGGCCATTTTCAAGGCGTCTGGTCCCTGTATTCGTAACAATACAGCAATTTTGAAAAAGAAAAGCCCAGCAATCGCTGGGCTAAGACTGTTTATTGGCGCTAATTCTGAGCTTACTGCGTCAATTTAGGCCGAATCCTTGGAACTGGCCACTTTTTGCTGATCTTCGTAGATCAACAGAGGCTGGCCGTCCCCAGTAATGGTAGGCTCATCAATCACCACTTTTTTAATGGAGTGGTTGCTGGGCAGCTCGAACATTACGTTTAACAATGCGTGTTCGAGGATCGAGCGCAAACCGCGGGCACCGGCCTTGCGGTCAATCGCCTTGCGAGCAATCGCGTGTAAGGCGGCGGGACGGATTTCAAGCTCTGCATTGTCCATTTCCAGAAGCTTCTGGAACTGTTTGACCACCGCATTTTTTGGCTCGATCAGGATTTGCACCAGCGCATCTTCGGTCAACTCACCCAAGCTGGCGACTACGGGCAAACGCCCGACCAATTCGGGAATGATACCGAATTTGATCAGATCTTCAGGCTCGACGGCTTGTAGCAGTTCACCCACCTTGGCCTCGGTTTTGCTCTTGACCTCAGCGCCAAAACCGATCCCAGACCGCTCAGAGCGGTTACGGATCACTTTGTCCAGCCCCTCAAACGCGCCACCACAGATAAACAGGATGTTGGTGGTATCAATTTGAACAAAGTCCTGGTTCGGATGCTTGCGCCCCCCCTGCGGTGGTACCGAGGCAACCGTGCCTTCGATGAGCTTTAGCAGCGCCTGCTGCACGCCCTCCCCTGATACGTCGCGGGTAATGGACGGATTGTCCGATTTGCGGGAAATTTTATCGATTTCATCGATGTAGACGATGCCACGCTGGGCCTTGTCAACTTCATAATTGCAGTTTTGCAGCAACTTCTGAATGATGTTCTCGACATCTTCACCCACGTAGCCCGCTTCGGTCAGTGTGGTGGCATCTGCAATCACAAACGGTACATTCAGCAGACGAGCGAGCGTTTGTGCCAGCAAAGTTTTACCCGAACCAGTGGGGCCCACGAGCAAAATATTGCTCTTGGAGAGCTCGATATCGTCTTTTTTGCCCATGTGGCGAAGGCGCTTGTAGTGGTTGTATACCGCCACTGCAAGAATCTTCTTGGCATTTTCCTGACCGATCACATACTGGTCGAGAATCTGGCAAATTTCATGGGGAGTCGGTAATTCATTACCCCCGCTGGTTGCTTCGGCCTCAGATGCTTCATCGCGAATAATGTCATTACACAGCTCAATACATTCATCGCAGATAAACACGGATGGCCCAGCGATCAGTTTTTTAACCTCATGCTGGCTTTTTCCGCAAAATGAGCAATATAGAAGCTTTTCGCTGGAGCCTTTTTTTTCGGTCATGCCTTCGATCCCTGCTTTAAACGCGCGGCTTTCACCGCGCTCCTTTTATCTGACCCGTTGTACAGCGAACTTATGCTGCTTCTACCCGACGAGCCAATACCTTGTCGATAAGACCATAGTCCGCCGCATCATCCGCAGACAAAAAGTTGTCCCGGTCTGTGTCACGAGCGATTTTGTCGATCGGCTGGCCGGTGTTGTCAGCCAAGATGCCGTTTAAGCGTTCACGCAGGTACAAAATTTCCTTGGCGTGAATTTCGATGTCCGAGGCCTGACCCTGCACACCACCCAAAGGCTGGTGAATCATGATGCGAGAGTTGGGCAGGGAAAAGCGCTTACCCTTGGCTCCAGACGACAGCAGAAAAGCGCCCATGCTGGCCGCCAGACCGGTACACAACGTGGATACGTCAGGCTTGATGAACTGCATGGTGTCAAAAATGGCCAAACCGGCAGATACCGAACCGCCAGGGCTATTGATGTACAA
Source organism: Burkholderiaceae bacterium (assembly GCA_036834985.1). Lineage (GTDB taxonomy): Bacteria > Pseudomonadota > Gammaproteobacteria > Burkholderiales > Burkholderiaceae_B > DAITMV01. The sequence continues at coordinate 11,372 of DAITMV010000007.1, forward strand.
CGCGATGTCTTTGTCGGGGTTTTCGGACTCCAAGAACAAGAGCTGGGCCACCACGACGTTAGCCACCTGATCGTTGATAGGACCGACCAGGAAAATAACGCGCTCTTTCAAGAGTCGGGAATAGATGTCATAAGCCCGCTCGCCACGGCCTGATTGCTCGATAACCATCGGCACGTACAGGTTGGCTTGTGGGTCAAAGCTGCTCATACCGCTGGAATTGTTCATGGCGCGCGGGTCAAACTTCATGGTTGTGCATTCCCCATTAATTCGTCAAATGACAATGTTTTTGTTGATACCTTGGATTGGCTTAATACCCAATCTACCACGTTATCTTCAAGGACAACGGCTTCGACATCAGCCAGACGGCTGCGATCAGCGAAATACCACTGCATTACTTCCACAGGGTTTTCGTAACTTTGCGCCACTTCTTCGATATGTGCACGCACCTGTTCGGGTTTAGCCTGCAATTTGTTCAGTTTGACCAGATCAGACACGATCAGGCCCAAACGCACGCGACGCTCGGCTTGTGCCGTAAACAGATCTTCGGGAAGCGTCATGTTGGCAGCGTCGGCCATACCACGGGCCTTGAAATCTTCGCGGGCGCGCTCAACCAGCTCCGTGGTCTCGGCCTGCACCAGTGACTTGGGTACTTCAAACTCCGCCACTTTGAGCAAACCGTTCATGACGGCTTCCTTGGTACGCGCTTTGACCCGGCCACTGACTTCACGGCTCAGATTCAGTTTGACGTCCTCACGCAGCTTTGACACATCGCCATCGGCCACACCGAGGTTTTTAGCGAACTCGGCATCGACCTCAGGCAGTTTGGGGCCTTCGACTTTTTTGATGGTGATATCGAACTGGGCGGTTTTACCGGCCACATCCTTGCCGTGGTAGTCCTCAGGGAATGCCAGGTCAAAAGTTTTGGTTTCGCCAGCCTTCATGCCCAGGGCGGCTTGCTCGAACGCGGGCAACATCTGCTTTTTGCCCACAAAGAACGTGAAATCGGAGGCGGTGCCGCCATCAAAAGGCACGCCATCGATTTTGCCGACAAAATCAACCGTCAAACGGTCTTCGTCCTGGGCGGCGCGGTCAGTTTCTTCATAGGAGGCGCGTTGCTTGCGCAGAATGTCCACAGTGCGGTCGATTTCAGCATCACCCACAGCGGCTTCAGACTTTTCGATCTCCAGCGATGCAAAGTCACCGAATGTCACTTCTGGAAATACTTCAAAGGTAGCGTCAAAAGACAGGCTACCCTCGGGCTGGTCGGCTTTTGGCTCAATCTTGGGAGTACCAGCAACACGCAATTCGTTGGCTTGCACGGCCTCATTGAAGGTTTTGCCCAGTTCATCGTTCAGCACTTCTGAATGCACTTGCGCACCGTAGTTCTGAATCACGAATTTCATAGGCACCTTGCCGGGACGAAAGCCTGGCAGGCGGGCCGTACGGGCCACTTTCTTCAGACGCTGTTCAACTTCGGCGTTGATTCGCTCAACAGACAGGTTCAGGGACAGTTTTCTCTCGAGCGGGCCGAGGGTTTCTACGGTGGTGGTCATTCGAAACTCTTTGATGTGCAATGGCCTCGGATCAGACAGGCTGAAGCGGGCACGTTTAATCGTCGGGTTAACAAAAACAAGCATCAGCAACAACGCTTTGCTTGCGATTTGTCATATTCTACAACGAACTTTGATTTGAGATTTTCAGGCAGGAAGAAATGGTGCGAAGGAGGGGACTCGAACCCCTACACCGTTTAAGGCGTCAGGACCTAAACCTGGTGCGTCTACCAATTTCGCCACCTTCGCAGTTGCAGTGCAGACACAGCAATTGCGTTATTGTAGCGGATTATTTGAATTGATGATTTCAGCCCTCCCCCATGACTGCGCAGCACCATGTACAGCTTTGTCGCGACAAGGCCGCCCCTGAAGGCTCTTCCGTCTATTACAGCCTTCTGTTTACGCGCGCCCCTCAGCTCACCACCCTCCTCGGCCTGGCGGCGCTGTCGGCCGAACTGCGTGACATCCCTCGCCAGGTTAGCGACCCCCAACTGGCCCATATCAAGCTGGCGTGGTGGAAAACCGAGCTGGACCAGGCCGCTGCGGGCCAGACCAGCCACCCGATTAGTCTATGTATCGGGCAAAATCTTCTGGCTCACACACCGGCGGACATTCGTGAACAATTGTGCCAGGCGGCCGCTGATGGGGTGAGCATCCCCCGTTTTTTTACCAGCAAGGACTGGCAAAACCACTGTTTGAATCTGGGCGGCGGCTTTTTTTACATGAGCGCACTGTGTTTGGGCATCAGCCAGGTCGATCAATTGGAGAAAATTCGCCTGTGGGGTGGCTGTGCACAACAATTGACCCAACTGTTGAATCTTGGGAAAAGTCTAAGCCAAGGCTGGCACCCCATTCCGGTCGATACCCTGCAACAACACCAGGTGTCAGTGCAGTTGTTGCGTACCCGTCAAAGTTCGCCTGCCTTTGAACGCATGATGGAACATGTAGGGGATGAATTGATTAAATCGGGCCATACCGCCTGGGCATCGCTGAGCAAACAAAGCCGCAGACAACTCAAACCGCTGCGTGCGTTGTGGCGGATGCGGCTAGCCGAGTGGCGGCTGGCCAAAGGCATCCAGTTCAGATTGCTCGACCAGGGAGTCAAGCTGACTCCGCTGAAAAAATTCACGGTGGCCTGGACCAGCCACGCGCTGGGGCTTTAAACAGCGCCCCTCCTGCCGAGGGGCTTGGGTGTTATACCGCGGCTTCGCCTTGCTCGCCTGTGCGGATGCGGATCACCTGGCCCACGTCCATCACGAAAATCTTGCCATCGCCGATTTTTCCGGTGCGTGCCGCTTTGACAATCGCATCGACAGCCTGATCCACCTGGGCATCGGCCACAACCACTTCGATTTTGACTTTGGGCAGAAAATCAACCACGTATTCTGCACCCCGGTACAGCTCGGTATGACCCCGCTGACGGCCAAACCCTTTGACCTCGGTGACCGTTAACCCGGTTACGCCGACTTCGGCCAAGGCTTCACGCACTTCATCCAGCTTGAACGGTTTGATCACAGAACTGATCAATTTCATGGTTTGAGTCCTTCTAAGTCATTGAATTTTGATGTTATGGGGTAGCGCCAGTCACGTCCAAAAGCCCTGTGAGTCACACGGATACCGACCGGCGCCTGACGCCGTTTGTACTCATTGACACGCAATAATCGTACCGCCTTAAAGACGTCAGCAGGCTTATAACCAGCATCAATAATACCCTGAACTGATTCGTCGTTTTCCATATATCGCGCCAAAATGGCATCCAATACATCGTACTCGGGCAAACTGTCCTGATCCACCTGATTGGGTCGCAGCTCGGCAGACGGCGGTCGGGTGATGATGCGCTCTGGAATCACCGGGCTGATGTCGTTACGATAATGGCACAGGCGGTACACCAGCGTCTTGAAGATATCCTTGATCACCGCAAAACCGCCCGCCATATCGCCGTATAAAGTGCAGTAGCCGGTCGCCATCTCGGATTTATTGCCGGTGGTCAACACGATAGATCCGGTTTTATTGCTCAGGGCCATCAACAGCGTACCGCGTATGCGCGCCTGCAGGTTTTCCTCGGTGGTATCGGGGGTGGTGCCAGCAAACAAGGGCGCCAGCCCTTGCTCAAACGCGCTCATGCAGTCGCCGATGGAAATTTCGTCATAGCGCACCCCCAGTCGTTTGACCATGTCGCGCGAGTCGATCCACGAAATATCGGCGGTATAGGGCGAAGGCATCATCACCGCACGCACGCGGTCTGCACCCAGCGCGTCCACGGCAACGGCCAGCGTCAACGCCGAGTCTACGCCGCCCGACAACCCGATGATGGCTCCGGGAAACCCGTTTTTGTTCACGTAATCGCGAACCCCCAGGGTCAGCGCCTCGTACACCTGGGCCTCCTGACTTAAGGCTGGCGCTGCCTCACCGCGGGACAACTCCACCGACCCGTCGGGGGCGCTGTGGACATCCACATACCCGATCATGTCTTCAAACTGTGGCAGCTGCTGGCAAATCTGGCCGTGTCTGTCCATCGCAAACGAGGCGCCGTCAAAGACCAGCTCGTCTTGCCCACCCAGCAGGTTGGCATAAATGATAGGCATACCCGTCTCGCGGACACGGGCGCGCACCACATCGTGGCGAATCGATTGTTTTCCCATGTGAAACGGCGAGGCGTTCGGAACCAACAGCACTTGAGCGCCTGCCGCATGGGCCGCCCCTGGCGCATAGGCGTACCAGGTGTCTTCACAGATATTGACGCCAAAGCGAATACCGTCGATCTCCAGCACCAGGGGACGGTTATCGGGCGTGAAATAACGCTGCTCGTCAAACACATCGTAATTGGGCAAGTCGTGCTTGTGATAGGTGCCCACCACCCTGCCCTTGTGCAGCATGGAGGCGGCATTAAAGGCTTCGCCTTCTCGGCGGCAGGGGTGGCCCACCAGAATATAAATATCCAGTGACGTCGTTTCTTGCTTCAGACGCTCCAACGCCACGTCGCTTTGCTGGTAAAACGAGGGGCGGAGCAGCAAATCCTCGGGTGGGTAACCCACCAACGCCAGCTCAGGTGCCACCAGCACGCGGGCATGGTGGGCGTGCGCCTCTTTGGCCGACGCGATTAATTTGTCTACATTTCCACGCAAATCGCCAACGATTAAATTCAGTTGGGCCATTGCTACACGAACACGGGATAAACTCACAGCTCTTTAGCCAATTAATGTAGTAGAAGATGAATTATCGCATGCGTCTGCACTCTCGCATCGCAGACATTGACGCTGCAGTGTGGAATCACTTGTTATTGGCCTCCAACCAGGGAGCCTTGCACCCCTGCCTGCGACATGAATTTCTAAACGCCGCTGAGCAAAGTGGCAGTGTCGGCGGGGAATCGGGCTGGACGCCCTGCCACTTATCCCTCTGGGCAGGCGACCCGGCCAAGGAAGTGCTGGTAGGCGTATGCCCCATGTACCTGAAAGACCATTCGTACGGCGAGTATGTATTTGACTGGGCCTGGGCCGATGCCTACCAGCGCCATGGACACAGCTACTACCCTAAGTTGCTCACCGCCATTCCGTTCAGCCCGGTGTTTGGGCCGCGCTTTTTAGCGGATGGCGAGACTTCGCGCCAGGCATTGGCGGCTGCGGTACTGGAGTTTGCACGACGTGCCTCAGAAGACGCCAGCCTCGTCGGACAGACAATTTCATCCTGGCATGGGCTTTTTTTAGGTGATGATGAACTGGCCACTGTTAAGGAGCAAGGCTGCCTGATGCGTCAGGGTGTGCAATTTCACTGGCAAAACCAATCCCCCGTGACTGGTCAACCTTATGCTCACTTTGAAGAGTTTTTGCAAAGCCTGTCCCAGAAAAAACGCAAAAATATTCGTGCCGAACGCCGCAAGGTGGTAGAGGCGCAGGTGAGCACCCGCATGCTGACGGGTGAGCAAGCCACCGAGGCTGACTGGAATCTCTTTTACCGTTGTTATTCGACCACCTACCTGCAACACCGCTCCACACCCTATTTAAAACGCTCGTTTTTTACCTGGCTGGTGCAAACCATGCCCGAGCAACTCTTGCTATGTATTGCCAGCCGCGACGGCAAAGACATTGCTGCGAGCTTTTGCCTGTTTGATCAACACACCCTGTATGGCCGCTACTGGGGCGCCACCGATTACGTACCTTGCCTGCACTTTGAAGCGGCTTATTACGCACCGCTGGAATGGGCGATCGAGCATGGTTTGAAAACATTTGAAGGCGGAGCGCAAGGAGAACACAAATGGGCACGGGGCTTTGAACCGGTGGTGACCCAGTCGGCCCACTGGCTGGCCCACGAGGGGTTTTACGAAGCAGTGGACCGGTTTTTGCAACGCGAAGGGGTTGGAATTTCGGCCTACATCGACGAATTGCAGGAGCATTCGCCCTTTAAAAACAGCAATTGAGGTATGACAGCAGGATAACTCTAAAAATGCTGGAATGATAACGACCACATGGACACACAAGCAGTGATTTCATCACTGGATTTGGGCCATGACACTACTGTCTTCATTTATCTCATGCTTCCGACCTCACGTCGACCACCAGACAGCCGCAGAGCCCCCACCAACTCCATCTGCGTGTTTGATACACAGCCAACGGACAAACCCTCTGGCCAACAATAGGGGGGAGTCGCCACCATGCAGTGCCAGTCACGCAATCGCCTTGGCCATAAACAATATGGGGATCTCAGATGGTGATTTGTTGGCATCTGAAACAAATCCGGATAAGGACATCTTAACAAACAAGACAATTTCCCATGTCATTGAGCATGTAGCAGCACGCTACCGTATCTGTAATGACCGCACCTGGGATCTGAATCAGATCAAATCCTTGGCATTCTCCTCCAAGGTTTTTGCTGAAATTTTTCGGCATGAGGTGCATAGCCTGACCATCAACGGGACACTTTACCCATATGAGCCTCAAAGTACTCATTCGCCAGCCCAACGCTTGGCCAACGATTTATCACGCTACAAAAATCTGCAACATATTCGACTCACCGGGACAGTCCCTGACGACATGCTGGCAGCGTTACAGGCTGTCCCCGGCTTGCGGCATCTTGATTTAACCGGTTGTAAACTCGTCAGCGGCCAGAGCCTAGCGCATCTAACCAAGCTCACAACACTAACGCAACTTGACCTAAGATTTTCCGATCAAGTGGCCGATCAGGAGTTGGTCCATCTACGCGGACTGACACACCTGAAGGAGCTCAAGTTGGCGGGTTGCAGTCGTATCTCCGATTCCGGCTTGGTGCATACAGAAGCGCTTGCCAACCTGGAGCACTTGGATTTGATGTTTTGCTATGCCGTCACCGACAACGGTCTGATGCACCTGCAAAAACTTGTTAATCTCAAGGAACTGAAGCTGACCGGCTGCACCCAGCTGACCGACAAAGGATTGGGGTATTTAACCGAACAGACTCGCCTTGAACTGCTGGATCTGGAACTTTGTGAGCACATCACTGATCAGGGGCTGGAATACCTCAAAGCGCTGCCCAATCTTAAGTATTTGAATTTGAAGTATTGTCCGCTGATCACGAAACAAGGGATAGAGACACTTTTACTAAACTTGCCCGCCCTGCATATCAATCAATCGCCACGGGAAGCAATTCCGACATAAGCCGCCTTTAAAAAAAACCGGTGTAAACACCGGTTTTTTTGATCGAATCCAAAGGTGCTATTACTTGCCTTCAGCTTTGTTGTAGGCCGCAACGCCATCCAGAATTTCCTTATGGGCGTCATCCGGGCCACCCCAGCCTTCTACCTTGACCCACTTACCAGCTTCCAGATCCTTGTAGTGCTCAAAGAAGTGCTTGATTTGATGCAGGCGCTCTGGCTGCATGTCGTCAGGCGTCTTCCAGTGACGGTACAAGGGCAGCACTTTATCGACGGGGACAGCGATCAGCTTGGCATCGCCACCCGCTTCATCAGTCATTTTCAGGATACCAATGGCGCGGCAACGCACCACGACGCCTGGGAACAGGGGGAATGGTGTCACAACCAGGACGTCGACCGGATCGCCATCAGCCGCCAAGGTCTGGGGAATATACCCATAGTTGCAAGGATAATGCATGGCGGTCATCATGAAACGATCCACAAAAATAGCGCCTGTGTCCTTATCCACTTCGTACTTGATCGGATCGGCGTTCATCGGGATTTCAATAACGACGTTAAAGTCGTTTGGAACATCTTTGCCTGCGGGGATTTTCGAGAAGCTCATAGTCTGGTCTTTCGGTTTTAAATAATAATCGTAATTTTGGGCGTGATTATTCTACGGACGCGGATTTAAGGTCAAATTAATACATTGAGCGGCATAAAAACGTTCACGATCGGCATCACCCTTTTTTTCGTTGAGCATGGCCAGTTGCGCCGCAATACAAGCCGCCGGACGCAAGTGAAACAGGCGTTCAAAGTACAGAAGGGCTTTGGCCCACATCTGCTGCGCAACACATAGCTTACCTAAGGTTTCAAGCAAGGCGGAATCATTTTCGTGATCCTCCAGCCAGCGCTCTGCCATTTCAAGGCCCGACACCGGGTGTCCCAAGCACACATCGGCATAGCACGCCACCAACTCGGCATCCCACCGAACAGCCAACGCCTGCTCGACCATGCTTTTGGCCTGCCAGGACACCCCGGCTTTGGCCAAGGCACGGGCCATCGCAATCACCACCGTGGTTTGCCCCATTTCTTTGGGCAAGGCCTGACGCCACAAGGCTGTCAGCGCATAAGCGTCACCGGCATGTTGCGTAATGAGGTTGTCGTACGCGGCCAGTGTTAGCGACTCTACAGTGGCCGGATGCAAGGCGCCCCGGTTGGCCAGCAGCCTAACAATTCGCAGCATGTCGACCCACCGTCCGGCCCCTTCGTAAATATGCATCGCCAATTGCAGTGCGCGGACATTTTTACGGCTGTTTTTAAGCAACGGCGAAATCACCTCAAGCGCATGCTCAAAGTCTTTTTGTTCGACCAGCGATTCGGCCCGAACCAGCAAGGCAGCATGCGCCGGTGGGCCCTCGCCAGCCAGCAAGGGTTCAAGCCATTTGTCGCGACGCTCAAACTCCCGTAAACGCTGGGCAGCCAGTGCGGCCAACAAGGCTGCAGGCTCACCGTCAGCCTGTTCGACGGCCGCTTCATGCGCCAGGCGTTCCACCTTGGAATAACGGCCTTCGGTCAGCGCCAGCACCGACTCGCGCAACGCCCGGTGGGCCCCCTCCCTGCGACGACTTGCCTTAAACGCCTTGACGCGCTCGGGCAAACGAATGGCCCCGCTGACCCCTCGCACCAGACCATAAAACAGCAAAAAACTCACAATCACCAATACGATCAGCAGGTTCAGGGACAGATCGGTGCGGTAGTTCCAGTACAAAATCGTGACTTGCCGGGAATTGACCGTCGCGGCCAGCCCAAATACAACCGCTACGACCACTACAAACAGGAGGCTGAACAACTGCTTCATCAAAGAGCCCCTGGCGTGCGGCTCAGGCGCAGAGCACTCAAGGAATCAGCCAGATTGGGCAAATCGGTAGCCACTTGGGTCGACACCAGACCGTCCAGTGTCTTGATCGCATCAATCACATGAGGGTTTTGCGTATCAAAGTAGCGGACAAACCAGCGACGGGCGTCGGCCAGGTCGTTACGCAACATCAGTTGCTGGCGGGACAAAAGCGCCAGCCGGGCATTGAGCAAGCGCAGGCGGGTATTTTCCCGAACAAAATAACCTTGGGAAGGTGTCAATAATAAGGCATCTGGGTTGCTGACCTCGCGGATGGAAATCAGGCTGCGGACGTCCAGCCACGCAGCATTGAGCAGTCGTTTTGATACGGCCCAGGTGTTGCTGATCAATTCAGACAGTGAACCTGGGGCATCCGTCATGTTGTCGGGCACGACCGCCTGATCGCGGCGCTTGTCGTTGATGGCCTGAATACTGGCGCCGTCTTGCTGTTCGGAGATCAGCGGCGTTTTGTCCAGATCACGAATCACGCTGTCCAGTTGCAGGGCCAACCCCACCAAATCAACCTTCGGCGCGGCTTTTAAGCGGTCGATATCCCTGCGTATTGCTTTGCGCACCGCTCCAAACCCTGGGCGCTCGGAGGCTCCCAGCCGGGTGTCGGCCTGTTGCAAGGCAATCAGGGCACCTTCCACGTTACCCAGAAGCTGTATTTGCTGGGCCGCCAAACCCACTAACTGCTCCACTTCAGCCAACGCGGTTTCGTCGCGGCTGCGCAGCAGGCTTTGGTACAGGGATTCGAGGGCTTGTTGTTGTGCAGCAGACTCTTTGGCGCGTGATTCAATCACCGCAAGGCGAACGTTGATATCTTCGAGCCGGGCGGTACTGGTCGACAGTTGCTCCTTATCGACCTTGACCTGGGCAGACACCTCCTGCAACCGACGGCCGAAATCTTCCCGGGTCTGCAAGATCCAATTGCGTGCCCCCATCGTCAGCAACACCACCAACACCAGGGCAATAATGGCCAACACCATGGCGGGGTGACGCTGCCTGGCGTTCGTTGCTACACGCTCAGAGGCCATCGACTCAGGAATCATGACAAGACATTCGTTTTATTGTTGACTCGATTGTATACGTCAGCCCTTACGAATGCCTGACCCCAATTGGCTAGAATCCAACACTATCTGGTCAACGGCCGCTTTTAGTGCGTCCATCCCTGGGGCGATGGTGTGAACCTCCGTAAAACCAGCCTCGATGGCCGCTTGAGCAATCGCATGATGCGTCGTGATCACGGGGCTGCCCAGCATGTAGGCAATATCGCCGGAAAAGCCCTCAATGGCTTCCAGTGCATACCAATCGCGGGCCCGTTGCGCAATGCTTGTAACTGCCTCGCTGCTGGTGAAATACCACAGACAGTGTGCTTGCAAGGCGATGTTCAACACATCGTAATCCAGATCTGACCAGATGGCTTCGTCCCGCTGATAGGCTTGCAACTCTTGCACTTGAGCCCCCAAGGCAGACAAGCCATGGGCCAACATATTACGGCCGCGCGGTCCTTTTACAATCAATGAATTACAATTATTTATTAAAGTATCTTTAGAATTTACTTTAACAGTAAATTGTTTAATAAATCCATCTGAATCCTGGGTAAATCCAAGGGTTGGATCGGGATAAATCAACTGCGCGGACGGAATCCCCAGGCTACGTGCCACTGCAGCGCTGCCCTCGCCCATCACACCACACAATAGGCCGGCAGGCCAGGGGTCAGGAAATGCGGAGCGACATACCGTCAAGGCACCGGGGCTAACAAAAACAACCATAGAATCAGTAGATTCGGATTGATTATTCAACCAAAGTCCGATTTCAAATGCAGCCTGAGGGGCCACACTGAGGTCAAAAGCCGGGAGCCAATGCGCCTGAAGGGGCTGATTGCCCCCAACGGAATCAAACGCCCCCGGCAGGCACTCGGTTGGCAGATCAGTCTTTAATTCGAGACGAGGGCGCGTCGTGATCAGATGCATGATGGTTGGCAGGTTAGCTGGCCAACAGGCAGGCATCGATCAATGCCTGCGCGCCCTGTGTGCGCAAATCGTCTGCCACCGCAGCCCCCAAGACCTCAGGATGTTCAGCGAGCGCCGTAAGCGAGGCTTCTATCATACGGCTGCCGTCAATCGCAGCGACACGAGCAGTCAGCGTGATGTACCCATCAGTACCCAGTTGGGCAAAGGCAGCGATCGGGATGGAACAGCTGCCGCCCAGTTGTCGGGATACTTCACGTTCGGCGCGGACGGTCAGGGTGGTGGGTCCATCCAGCAAGGGTACCAGAACGGCTTTGAGATCGTCGCGGCCGGCAGGTATTTCCAGCGCCAACGCGCCCTGCCCGGCGGCGGGTAAAAATATCTCTGGCGCCAGCTCTGCGCGAATCCGCTCCCCAAGCCCCAAACGTTTGACGCCGGCACAGGCCAGCACGATGGCCGCGTAGTCTCCACGGTCCAGCTTGCCAAACCGGGTGTCCAGATTACCACGCAGGGGTTCGATCTTCAGGTGGGGGTACCTGGCCAGCAATTGGGCCTGACGACGCAGGCTCGACGTACCCACCACGGCGCCTGCGGGTAACTCGTCCAGTGACTGATAACTGTTGGAAATAAAAGCGTCGCGGGGGTCTTCCCGCTCCATGAAACCAGCCAGCTCAAACTCAGGCTCCAGGGACATCGGAACGTCCTTGGCAGAATGCACCGCCAAATCAGCCTCGCCCTTGAGCAAGGCCCACTCAAGCTCTTTGACAAACAAGCCTTTGCCGCCCACTTTGGACAAGGCCCGATCCAGAATCTGATCACCACGCGTGGTCATTCCGATAATATCCACCGATTGCACCTCAGGCAGCGCCAGCAACAGGGCTTTAACATGCTCTGCCTGCCACAAAGCGAGGCGACTTTCGCGGGAAGCGATGCGGATTCTCATGATAACAATAGCGATGTTCTTAAAAGTGCGGCGAGTCTAGCATGCAAGGGCTTTATAATGCCGCATATTGTATTTTACGAAGGAAATCGCCATGACGGCGCAATGGTCAAAAAAAGCTCAAGCCTGGTCTGCCCGGTTCAACGAACCGATGTCAGAGCTTGTTAAACGCTACACCGCTTCTGTTTTCTTTGACAAACGTCTGGCGGAATTTGATATCCAGGGCTCCTTGGCACACGCTGGCATGCTCGCCAGCGCCGGGCTGATTTCAGCCAAGGATCTGGCTGACATTCAATCGGGCATGGCCACCATTCTGGCCGAAATCCAGGCAGGTACTTTTGACTGGCAACTGGATCTTGAAGACGTACATCTGAACATCGAGCGCCGGCTGACCGAGACCATTGGCGATGCCGGCAAGCGTCTGCACACGGGCCGCTCACGCAACGACCAGGTCGCCACCGACATTCGCCTGTATCTGCGCGCGCAAGTTGATCACATCCATGGCCTGTTGGGCTCAGTCTGTGAGTCCCTTATCCAGGTGGCGCAGATCAACGCCGACACCATCATGCCCGGCTTTACCCATTTGCAGGTGGCTCAGCCCGTGACCTTTGGCCACCACCTGCTGGCTTATGTCGAAATGTTTGAGCGTGACCGAGAGCGCCTGACCGACTGCCGCAAACGGATCAACCGCCTGCCGCTGGGCGCAGCTGCACTGGCTGGCACCACCTTCCCGATCAACCGCGAAATGGTTGCGCAGGCACTGGGCTTTGATGACGTGTGCCGCAATTCGCTCGATGCGGTCTCTGATCGCGATTTTGCGATTGAGTTCTGCGCAGCAGCCTCGCTGATCATGATGCATATTTCGCGTTTGTCCGAAGAGCTGATCATCTGGATGAGCCCACGCTTTGGCTTTATCGACCTGCCCGACCGCTTTTGCACCGGCTCGTCCATCATGCCGCAGAAAAAGAACCCGGATGTACCTGAACTAGCCCGTGGCAAAACAGGGCGTGTATACGGACACCTCACAGGTTTGCTCACCTTGATGAAAGGCCAGCCACTGGCCTATAACAAGGACAATCAGGAAGACAAAGAGCCGCTCTTTGATACCGTCGACACCTTGTCCGATACGCTGAGCATCTTTGCGGAAATGATTGCCGGTATTGTCGTCAAACCGGCCCGCATGCGCGCCGCCACGCTGGAAGGCTTTGCCACAGCCACCGACCTGGCCGATGCGCTGGTCAAACGCGGCATGGCGTTTCGTGATGCCCATGAGGCGGTGGCTCGTGCCGTCCGCTACTGCGTGGACAAACAAGCCGCCCTCGAGGATTTATCACTGACCGATCTGGCCGATGCACTCGGTCTGGGCGAACTGGGATACGGCCACATCGCGGTGGATCAGCCCCTGGCCGACAGCCTGACGCTGGTTGGTTCAATTCACAGTCGCAGCCACATTGGCGGTACCTCCCCGGATCGAGTCCGCGAGGCAGTGGCTTTTGCCAAACAACGCCTGGGTTAATCCGAACACGAGCCGCTACTGGCCGACGCCAGCCATCCACACCCACTGCAACGAGGAGCCTCGCCCATGATCGCATTGCTTCGCTTGGCGCGCCTGATCGACACTTTGAATGAAAAAGTCGGTAAAGGAGTGGGCTGGCTGGTCTTGCTGACCTGCCTCATATGCACATACAACGCACTGGTGCGCAAGGTGTTGAATGAAAGTTCAAACGCCTACCTGGAAATCCAGTGGTATCTTTTCGGTTTTGTATTTTTGCTGGGCGCTGCCTACACCTTTAAAGCCAATGAGCATGTCCGCATTGACGTACTCTCCAGCAAACTGGGGCCCCGGGGACAGGCGTGGATCGATGTCATCGGCATTCTGACCTTTCTCACCCCGCTCACCGCGCTGGTGATTTACCACGGCATCCCGTTTTTTATGGAGTCTTACACACGGGGAGAAATGTCCTCCGATGCAGGCGGCCTGGTTCGTTGGCCCGCCAAGCTGGCGATTGTATTAGGGTTTGTTCTGCTGCAACTGCAGGCATTGTCAGAGTTGATCAAGCGCATCGCTCAACTGTCGGGGGCCATTCCCTTTCCGGCCGATGCAGCCAGCACGCACCCAGAGAGTGGAGTCTGAACATGCATGAAATCATGGCTCCACTGATGTTCACTGTGCTGGTGATTTTTTTGCTGTCGGGCTTTCCGGTGGCATTTGCACTGGCCGCCAACGGTCTGCTGTTTGGTCTGGTTGGATTTGAGTTGGGTTACCTCAAACCCGAGTTGTTTCAAGCCCTCCCGGATCGCATTTTTGGCATCATGCGCAACGACACGCTGCTCGCTATCCCATTTTTTACTTTTATGGGTCTGATTCTTGAGCGAAGCGGCATGGCGGAGGATTTACTGGACACCATTGGTCAGCTATTTGGCCCCCTGCGAGGGGGTCTGGCCTATGCCGTCATTTTTGTAGGTGCGCTGCTGGCCGCCACCACCGGGGTGGTCGCCGCCTCGGTGATTTCCATGGGCTTGATCTCACTGCCCATCATGCTGCGGTATGGATACGACAAAAAACTCGCGTCGGGCGTGATTGCAGCCTCGGGCACACTGGCGCAAATTATCCCGCCCTCACTGGTGCTGATCGTCATGGCCGATCAGTTGGGTGTGTCAGTTGGCGACATGTACCAAGGGGCGTTTGTACCGGGCCTAGTGCTGACCGGCCTGTACATGCTTTATGTATTTTTTGTCACGCTGGTTCGGCCTGCCGCCGCCCCTGCCCTGCCACCCGAAGCGCGCTCGCTGCGCCAACCCAATGGCGACAGCGGTGTGCCCTCCCTGCTCGTACTGGCGCTGATTGCCACCGCGGCCGGGTATGCCGGTTTTCACTATGTCGCAGGTTTGAATCCGAACAACGCCAATCAAGGGGACGATGCTGTCATTTTTGCCGGCTGCATCGGCATCATCACTGCATTTCTTATTGCAGTAGCCAACCGTTCACTACGCTTGGGCTGGGTCAGTCGCCTTGCCGAAAAAGTGATTTTTGTTCTGATCCCCCCATTGGCCCTGATCTTCCTGGTGCTCGGCACCATCTTTGTGGGAATTGCCACACCCACAGAAGGCGGTGCCATGGGCGCTGTTGGGGCCATCGTACTGGCGGTGATGAACCGACGCTTGAGCATGGCATTGCTCAGGCAGGCGATGGACTCCACTACGAAACTCTCATGTTTTGTACTGTTTATTTTGATCGGATCCACGGTATTTGGCTTGACGTTCCGCGCAGTTGACGGCGACTTGTGGGTAGAACACCTGATGACCAGCGTCCCAGGCGGGCAGCTTGGGTTCTTGGTAGTGGTTAACCTGCTGATGTTTGTGCTGGCATTTTTTCTGGATTTTTTTGAGCTGGCGTTTATTTTGGTACCGCTCTTGGGGCCGGTTGCCAGCAAGCTGGGGATTGATCTGATCTGGTTCGGGGTGCTGCTGGGCGTGAACATGCAAACCTCATTTATGCACCCACCGTTTGGTTTTGCCCTGTTTTATTTGCGCTCGGTAGCCCCAAAAAGCATCAAAACCAGCGATATTTACTGGGGCGCCGTGCCGTTTGTGATCATCCAGATCATCATGGTGGGCCTGATCATTGCATTCCCGTCGTTGGTCGGCGTTCAGGTCCAACGCATGATTGAAGACTCGCCGCTGCAGATCGATATCCCCACCGACAATCCAGGCCCTGACACGACGGAACCGTCAGGGCAGACCGTGCAGCCCTTTGTGCCACAATTTTCGGGCGAACCACAACGGTAAAGGACGGCGGTAAGGGACATCGGTAAGGGATGAATAGCGCAGTGCTGTCCAGCCGTGCATGCCACGGTCAGGAGGCCAGCTTGCGTAAGGAGTGGCCGGCGCCGTTGCCTATGCTGTCGGGTAGACGGATGGAAAATACGGTGCCCTCTGGCCCGGACCGATCGACGTCCAGATGCCAACCCAACTCCTGACAAAAGCTGCGCACCACATACAACCCCAAGCCACGGGTTGGCAGTCGCTCCGCTTGCACGGGCCCGGTCGCCTGAATTTGGGCAATGACATCACGCGGTAGACCGGGACCTGTATCCCCAATCCTGAAACAATGTATGCCGCCCTGCTCGCGGGTGTAGTCGATCCAGACTTGACCACTGTCGGTATGCCGAATGGCGTTATGCAACACATTCAGCAACACGCGTTTGAGCCGCTTGGTGTCGGTCATGATGGGGTTGTCCGCGTCGCTGACCCGCAGCCCAAGCCCTTTAATATCCGCCATGGGGCCTACCCAGGGTGTCATTTCGCTCAGCAGATGAGCCACCGTGGCCTGTGAACTGGACTTGACCGACGACAGTTCGCCATTGAGCTGTAGCTTGGCGACTTCCATGGTGTTTTCTGCCAGTTCATACAACCAGCGTTGGCAACTTCGCAGTTGCTTGACCACCTGAGAAAAACGCGGATCCGTCTGCATACCCGGGTGCACCATCAGCAGGTCCATGGCATGCAGGGGTTGACGCATGTCATGCTGTACGCCCGCCAGCCATTTGAGCCGCTCATTCCACTGGTGCTCAAGCTGTTTACGTTCGATTTGCCATTGACGGTGCTCCATGCGGCGACGCGCAATGCGCTTCAAAGCATAACGGCGCCGGGCATGGCGCTCGTACAGCAGAAGGAAAAACGAGCTGAGCAACGAAGCAGTCAGGGCGAATTGGGAGCTGTCCGGAATGCGCCAGGCTAACAAACCCAGGGACGCATACAGCCCTCCAGCAACAAGCCAGGTGCCCGAGGTGTCAGGGACCTGAAGCTGGGCTGACTTTTTGCGTTTGCCAAAAGCAATCAGTTGGCTGGTCATGGCAAGGCCGAGTGCGCAAGAGGCCGCAGCGCCGCCATACCCCAAAAACTGTATCGACACCGAGGGAAAGCAGGCCTGCATCGCAACAGCGTAATCGGCATGGCGCGTCAGCCAAAACGTAAAGCGATTAAACCAGGCCGCTTTCATCAGGTTTCAACCGAGTACACCGCCGCAGGTTCAGATGGCTTGAGCTCTTGCCAGGCGCGGTACAACATGGCCGCCTCCAGACGGTTACGGGCATTTAGACGGGCCAAAATACTGCGAACATGTGTTTTGACAGTCTCTGGTGACAGACCCAACGCACGCGCGATTTCGTGATTGGATTCACCCTGTGCAATGCGATGCAGTACACCGATTTGACGGTCGGTGATGCGCGCCATACGCTGCCCCACCGACGTTTCGGATTTGTGAACGGGTTTTTCGTCGTGCAGCTCATGGGTCCAGCTTGTGCGGCGGATTTTCATGAGCATGCTCTCTAACACTGCAAAAATGCGGTCCTGAGAAACGCCTTTGGAAACAAACTCGGTTTCTTGGTATTCAGGTGCCAGATTTTCCAGAACCGATTCGTTACCTGAAAGCACCACGGTGCGACTGTAGTCGAAGGTTTCCAGCGCGGTCTCGATCACGTCCTCGGGCGACATATCGGGCAGACCGGGATCTAACACCACCAGGTCGGGCTGCTCAAACTTGCTGTGCTCCAGTGCGGGAACGAGGCGACTGAATAACTTGATTTCGAGATCGGGATATCGCGCCAACATGAGGTCACGCAGAGCCATAGCAAGAAGCGGATGATCGTCGATGATGAAAACGCGGACGGATGCAGAACTGCTCATCATTTAGCACTTTCTAAGGAAGTTTAGGTAGAGATTCATAATCAGTAACGTACGTTCCCCGCAGGGTTCCCTCACTGAGATGAATCTAGTGCTAATTACGAACCGAATTGAGAACCAAAATAACCCCGAGACAGGCGGTGCCAAATAGGGGACAAGGTTAACTAAAACCTATGGGATGAGATACCTTTCCCGAGTGATAAGGTCCGTTCTGCAGCCAAAATACAAATAAAAAAGCCAGCCTCACGGCTGGCGGTAGGGGTCATGCAAATTGCTTATTTTTTCTTGTGAACATAGGTAGCCATGGCGTTTTCCGCAACCCTGAACCAATTGGCCTGATCACTGCGAAAACGGTTCCACTGCTCAAAGATCTTTTTGAAGGTGGGGTTTTTAGCCATTTCGGCCGCGTACAACTCCTCGGCCGCTTCGTACCCCGCGTCGAGTACCTCACGAGGGTAGGCACGAAGCTGTGCTCCACTCTTGAGGAGACGGTTCAGTGCGGCGGGATTCTTGGTATCGTAATCGGCAGTCATGAGGATATTTGCCTCCGCAGCAGCCGCCTCAAACGCGGCTTTATACTGCTCGGGCAGCTTATCCCACTCTTTGATGTTGATGTAAAAACTCAACATAGGGCCTGGCTCCCAGAACCCCGGGTAATAGTAGTACTTGGCCACTTTGTAAAAACCGAGCTTTTCGTCATCGTATGGACCAACCCATTCGGCCGCATCAATGGTGCCTTTTTCCAACGCGGGATAAATATCTCCACCGGCCAGGGTTTGCGGTACAGCACCGAGCTTGGCCATGATTTCTCCGCCAAAGCCCGGGATGCGCATCTTCAGGCCTTTCAAATCCGCCAAGCCTTTGACTTCCTTGCGAAACCATCCGCCCATCTGCGTCCCGGTGTTACCACCCGGGATGTTGATGATGTTGTAGCCTTTAAAAAAATCACGCATGGCTTGCATGCCACCGCCATAATACAACCAGGCATTTTGCTGACGGGTGGTCAGGCCAAAAGGCAGGCAGCAGTCAAATGCAAATGTCTTGTCCTTGCCCACATAGTAGTAGCTGGCGGTATGCCCGCATTCCACGGTGCCGTTTTGTACCGCATCCAGGACCTGAAGCCCGGGCACGATTTCGCCCCCGGCAAAAACACGAATCTCGAATTTTCCGCCCGTCAGCTCTTTAACCCGCTTGGCCAGCTTTTCCGATGCGCCAAAAATGGTGTCTACACTTTTGGGGAAGCTAGAGGCCATCCGCCATTTGATGGACGGGCCATCGGCTGCGATGGCTGATGTACTGGCGAGTGCGGCGGCACCAGCCAATCCACTACCCGCTGATTTTAAAAAGGAACGGCGTTCCATGGTCACATCTCCTCCTTGACGAGTGTTTGTTCGCTATGTTGACTGATTGCTGGCCACGGTCATCGATTCAATCAGGATACTGCCGCATTGCTTGGTACCACGAGTTACCACGTCGCTCCCGACAGCAACCACCTGTTTGAACATGTCCGCCAAATTGCCGGCAATGGTGATCTCTTCGACCGGGTAGGCAATCACACCGTTTTCCACCCAATAACCAAAGACACCGCGAGAATAATCGCCAGTGACATAATTAACACCCTGTCCCATCAGTTCTGTCACAAACAAACCGGTACCCATTTTTTTGAGCATGGCGGCCAGATCATGTTTACGTTTGGTATCGCGACTGGTCAGGATCAGGTTGTGTGAACCACCGGCATTTCCGGTGGTTTTCATACCAAGCTTGCGAGCGGTGTAACAGGACAGGAAATACCCATCCAGTACCCCTTCGGTGACCACATCCCGTTTATGGGTTTTAACCCCTTCTTCGTCAAAAGGAGCGCTGCCCATGGCCCGCTTTTGATGCGGGTCCTCGCGAATATCGATGTGATCAGCCCACACCTGTTTGCCCAGATGGTCCAGCAGAAAGCTGGACTGCCGGTACAGCGCACCACCAGAGACAGCATGCACAAAGCTGCCCAACAAGCCACAAGCCAGGGGTGCTTCAAACAAGACCGGACACTGTTGCGTGGGTATGGAGCGGGCCCCCAGACGGCTCAGGGCGCGCTCTGCGGCATATTGGCCGACAGCACGCGGGTCAGACAGCTCGGCAGCCACCCGAGAGGATGAGTACCAGTAGTCCCGGTGCATGGGGCTGTTCTTGGATTTTTTGGCCTGCGCGATGGGAGAGACGCCAAACGAATGGCGTGTGTACGGGTAGCCTCCACGAAAACCACGGGAGTTGGCCGCCATGAACTGGCCCATTTCGGTCGATACGCTGGCCCCGTCGGAATTTCTGATCATCGGGCTGGTACCAAGCGCAGCGCCCTCCACCACCAAGGCCAATTCAACCGCTTTTTCTGTATCGATATCCCAGGGGTGAAATAAATCCAGATTCTTGGGTTTATGTTCAAACTGGTCATCGTCCGGCAAGGCCGCACAGTCATCCTCGGCGGTAAAGCGTGCGATGTCCATGGCCGCCTGCACGGATTTGATGATGGCGTCTTCAGAAAAATCGGACGATGCGGTATGCCCACGGCGCTGCCCCACATAGACGGTCAGCCCTAGGGATTTGTCGCGGGTGTGCTCGATCGTCTCGACCTGACCACACCGCACATTGACCGATAAACCCACACTTTCAGACACATCGGTCACACAATCGGTGGCTCCCAACCGCTTTGCTTGATCCAGTGCGAACTCGGTCAGGGACTGTAATTGCTTTTTTGTATAGCTAAAGGACATGCGCAGGATAAAAAACAAGCTGGAAAGTCGCTAATATACAGCCCATGAGCAATGAATATTTATCTGACGACGATTCTGTCGAAGAAAAACCGAGTAAATCGGAATTAAAGCGCCGCATGACAGCCTTGCAGGTGATCGGCAAAGAACTCACGGAGATGCCTTTTGAGAAGGTCAAACGGTCTCCGGCGAGCGAACGCCTGATCGAGGCCATTCGGGAATTTCACCGCAGCAAAAGCCATGAAGGCAAGCGCCGCCAAATCCAGTTCATCGGTAAAGTAATGCGCGATGAGGATGGACAGGCGCTGCGCGACTGGATCTCGGGTGAGTCTTTGGACCAAAAGCTGGAGGTTACGCGTATGCACGCGGCCGAACAGTGGCGGGATCGCCTACTCACCGAGCCTGGCCTGTTGGCGGAGTTTTATCAGCATTACCCGGTGGCGCGTGAGGCAGACCTGCATTTGTTGATTCGCAACGCGCGCATGGAAAAAGAAAAAAACAAGCCGCCCAAATCGGCTCGTGAACTGTATAAGCGGATCAAGGCGATTGTGTCGGATCTGCAGGCGACTGCGTCCGACACAACGGCGAAGGATGATCTGGACAGTGAGTTTGATGATGAGTAACACGGATACGTTAATGATCGGACTGGTGTCCATCAGCGATCGGGCCAGCGCCGGTGTGTACGAAGACAAAGGACTTCCCAGCCTGGAGCAATGGCTGGGCGAGGCCATCACCACGGCCTTTCATATCGAAAAGCGCCTGATCCCTGATGAGCAGTCTGTCATTGAGGCCACACTCAAGGCGCTGGTCGATGAGGTCGGTTGCGATGTGGTCTTGACCACGGGCGGTACCGGACCTGCCAAACGAGATGTCACCCCCGAGGCCACATTGGCGGTCGCAGACCGGTTGATGCCCGGCTTTGGAGAACAAATGCGCCAGATCAGCCTGGCTTTTGTGCCCACCGCCATTTTGTCGCGCCAGGTGGGTGTGATTCGCGGACAGTGCCTGATTCTGAATTTGCCCGGGCAACCCAAAGCCATCAAGGAAACCCTCGAAGGCCTGAAAAATGAAGACGGGAGCAGCAAGGTGCCGGGCATTTTTGCGGCGGTCCCGTATTGCATCGATTTGATCGGTGGCCCATACATTGAAACGGATGAGCAGATCGTCAAGGCATTTCGCCCCAAGAACGCCATTCGCCCCAAAACCAACCCCTGACTGTCATGAGCACCTTACTCGATTGCGTTACCGTAGAAACAAGCCCCAACCCTTCCTTGACCGTGATCTGGATGCACGGGCTCGGTGCCGATGGTTATGATTTTGTACCTGTGGTCCGTGAGCTTGATGCCATTGGCATCCCGGGCATCAAGTTTATTTTTCCACATGCCAACAAGCGCGCGGTCAGCATCAACAATGGTTATGTGATGCGCGCCTGGTATGACATCAAGCACACGGATTTGGGCCGCCATGAAGATGAGGCCGGTCTGCGTGAGAGCCAGGCACAGATTGAACAGATCATCGCCGCTGAAAAAGCACGCGGCCTGAGCAGTCAGCACATTGCACTGGCCGGTTTTTCGCAAGGCGGCGCGATGACCTATCAGGTGGGTTTGCGCCACGCCGAGCCACTGGCAGGCATGCTCTCTCTGTCAGCTTACGTACCACTGATTCAAACGATTGGACTGGAACGCCACCCTGCCAACCAGAACACCCCTATTTTTGCAGCGCATGGCGCTTCGGATCCGATTGTGCCCATGACGCGAGGGCAATCATCTGCCGATGCGCTGGTGTCATTGGGATACACCGTGCAGTGGCATACCTACGGGATGCAACATTCGGTATGCGAGGAAGAGATTGGCGACATCGCAAAGTTTCTGAATCAGATCTTCACAGGTTAAGGCCACTTGTTGGTTAGCAGCCTGTTTACATTGGCAATGTGTTCACATAAAATACTGTATACATAAACAGCTTTTTATGTGAGCAACCCCGAGGAGTTATCCATGGCTGACATCAAAACAAGTAACTCTGGCGTCGCTGTACCCCATACGGCAGCCCTGCCACAGCCTACCGATGTCATTAGTATTTTTGAACTGGAAGCGGCCATCAACCACTGGCGCCACATCACACCATCCGATGCCAACGGTATGGTGCTGTCCCCCCCAGTGAACGCATTAAGCGAACCCTACGCCTGGATGATCGTCACACACGCCAAAACAATGCCCATCAGCGCCTTGCAAAGCGAAGCATGCGCTGCGTGGTTGGCGTATTGTGATCATATAACCCAACAGCGGCGCCAGGTGGCGTAACGTGACCAGTTAAAGCCTTGCCACAGCGGTTTAGCCCGGTGATGGATGTTTAGATTGCATCGAGTAGCGAACGGCTAGCTCATGCGCAGCCTGCTCCATCCGGGGCGACACCCGTGCGTTACAAGGCCCTTTGAGCTGCACGCTCACCCAGCGCTTCAAATGCGGTTGCCAGCGAATTTCCAGAGTTGCTCTTTCTGCTTGGCCAGCGGTGCTTCGTAAATGAAACAATCGCACCTGGCCGCTTAAACATCGCTCCAAGTAACCCGGAACGCAGTGATGCATACGCCTGGACTCTTCGACCAAGGCACGGGTGGAGGTCAGTGCTTGCGCCAGGATGTCACAAGGCAACTGTATTTGATCGATGGCAGTGGACCAGCCAAAAAACGCCAGCTCAGACAATCCGGCCGGATCCATCTCCAGATGCCATACCGACTGGGCCTTAATGACATGTTGCCACTGCCAGTGTTTGGCAATATGCAATTGAGCGGCAGATACACCGATGAGCCAATCGGCTACCAGTGGAAACTCCTCATGCGTGAGCCAAAGGCGTTGCTGGCTATCTGAAACGCTGAGCCATTGATCAACCGCCAGCCGCAAGGCGCGGGCCATTTGAAACCAGCGTCTGGACATCGGGGCTGGCGCTCGCCCGCGACCTGTCAGGTAATGAACCCAGTGAGAGCGGCGCGCGACGATGTCTGGGCCCGATTGTTCAACACAACGACGTATCCACGTGCTCAGTCCACCAAACCCATCGATAGCGCCGGTGGCCCGGTCATACAGACTGCTGGGTATGGGTCGACCCATCCAGCACCAGGCGTGCAACCACGCCATGTGCGCAGGGTTATGAAGATCGACTCGGGAGACAGCACCTGCCGACTGGCGGTTCAACCAGCGCCACACTTCGGCCGACATGCCCAAACTGGCACAGTACAACTTGACGCATCGCCAGCTGTCCAGTTGGTTCCACACATGCGGCGTATAACGAAGCAATGACATCAAAGCAGGCCGTTCGGCACAACGCTGTTCAAAAGTTCGCAGATAGGGACGCACTGCAAATACATGATTGATGTGTGCCTGCCGACCAAACATGCGCAACACCATGTTCAACACATCGCGCCCGAAGCGGGCACGCAAAGCCGTCAACCAGGCCTTGCGAACGGCATAAACCGTCGGTGTTTGCCAGGGAATCGCTTTCATCGTTGGCGGTTTGACCCATAGACTGTGCGACAGGCCCAAGATCAGAGCTTGCGCCCGCGCCGCCGTAAGCGCGAGCGGTTCAGCCTCAGACAATTGCACACGTTGCTGCCCACACCACTGCAACCAGAGCCCGGTTTTGGTGACGACAATAGTCAACGGATGAGTGGCTGTCAGCGGGACAGAATCACGTGCGTTCATGGGCCACATTGTCGCATAGCACCTGCCGTGTTGCCTTGCGGCAGATGAACTACACTCCCATACATTCACAGACTCATTTGCACACACCCGAACACCTATGTTGATCAATTGCGTAGCCTACGAAAACGGCCGAAAACTCGCCGATCTGCCCATTCACGCCATCAGCGACTACCTGGAAAAGCCGGACTGCTTTGTGTGGGTCGCTTTACAAGACGCCTCAGAGGCTGAGCTGGATCAAATGCAGGAAGAGTTTGGCTTGCACGAACTGGCGGTTGAAGATGCGCGGCATGGCAATCAGCGCCCCAAAGTGGAAGAGTACGGCGACTCGGTGTTCTCGGTGATCCACCTGATCGAGATGAATGAAAAAGGCGAGCTGATGATTGGCGAAGTCGACGTATTTGTAGGGGCCAACTACGTTCTGTCCGTTCGCAATCGAAGCCAGCAGGGATTTTTAGGGGTCCGCAAACGCTGCGAACAAGAGCCTCACCTACTGCAGCATGGTTCGGGTTTTGTATTTTATGCGCTGATGGACGCTGTCGTGGACCGCTACTTCCCGATTCTCGATGCACTTGAACTGGAACTTGAAGAAATTGAGGACCAGATTTTTACGCATGGCGCCGCGCGATCCAACATACAGCGTTTGTATGAACTCAAACGCAAAGTCATGCAGGTCAAGCACGCCGTCGGCCCATTGATGGAAGCCGCGGGCAAATTGTACGGAGGGCGGGTGCCCCAGGTGTGCCGCAACTCACAGGATTACTTTCGTGATGTCTATGATCACTTGAGCCGCATCAACGGCTCGGTCGAGACCATTCGTGACACGATCGTGACCGCGATTCAGGTCACCTTGTCGATGGCCACCATCGAAGAGGGCGAAGTTAACAAGCGTTTGGCCGCATGGGCGGGTATTTTTGCGGTGGCAACGGCGTTTGCCGGTATTTGGGGAATGAACTTTGAGGGCATGCCAGAACTGCACTGGCGCTACGGCTACCCGACGGCATTGGCGACCATTTCAATCACCTGCTTTGTGCTGTATCGCCGATTTAAAAAAGCGGGATGGCTTTGACTTTTTAAACATTACATGTATGTACATTTAATGAATACATATGTAATATAATCAGTATCAATGAATCAGCCCCGCGGGCAACAGAAATCCATGACCCCATCCACCCCCACCGTCGTCACCGAACGTCGAGGCGAGATCACCGTCATCATGATCAATCGCCCCGCCGTCCGCAATGCAGTAGATGGACCCACGGCGCGATTATTGGCCCAGGCGTTTCGGGCATTTGATGCAGACCCAACCCAATCGGTTGCGATTTTGACAGGTGCTGATGGACATTTTTGTGCGGGCGCCGACCTATCTGCACTGGCTGAACCAGAGCGGACCCGTGTCAACGATTTGAACCACGACGGTGATGGACCGATGGGCCCGACCCGCATGCTGTTGTCCAAGCCGGTGATCGCCGCGATCTCGGGCTATTGTGTGGCAGGCGGGATTGAGCTGGCTGCGTGGTGCGACCTGCGCGTGGCAGACCCAACCGCGGTACTGGGTGTGTTCTGCCGACGCTTTGGCGTACCGCTGATTGATGGTGGAACGGTGCGCCTGCCACGTCTGATTGGTATGAGCCGCGCCATGGACCTGATTCTGACGGGCCGCGAAGTGTCTGCCCAAGAAGCGCTGGATATAGGCCTGATCAATCGCCTGGCCCCTAACGCCTTGCAAGCAGCCATCGAATTGGCCCAACAGATTGCTGCAGCCCCGCCGCATTGCATGCGACACGATCGGCTCAGCGCGTACGAACAATGGTCGCTCCCTGTTGACCAGGCCCTGGCGCGCGAATTCGATTGGGGCATGAAAACTCTGCAGGCTGGCGAAGCATTCGCTGGTGCCAAACAGTTTACCGAGGGGCTGGGCCGTCATGGCACCCCGGTTGACAACACTGCACTCCCCACCTAACCCTCGAACCCGTCTACCACCATGACCGTCCTGATTAAACCCAGCAACGATCCGCAAGCCAAAGGGCTGATACTCAACTTACTGGTGGCCTCCGGCGACCAACTGCTGACCTCGCGCGAGGCCGTGCTGGCATGCGCCCTGTTTGGCATTACAGAAAATAATGCGCGCGTAGTGATCAACCGCCTGCTGGTCTCTGGCCATTTGTTGTCCACCGGACGTGGGCAATACGCCCTGGGACCTACCGCTGAAAAACTGGCCAACGAAGTGGCGTCATGGCGCAAAGCCCATCTTCGTCCTACCCCGTGGGATGGCCGGTTGATTGCGATTTATTGTGCGTCGGTACCCCGCACGGACCGTCCAGTGCTTCGACGGTTGGAGCGGGGCCTGCACCTGATCGGCGCCGCCGAACTGGATAAAGGCTTGTTTGTACGCCCGGACAACCTCAAGCCCACTGCCGGCCTGAACAGCGCTCAATCGATCGAACAGCGGCTGCGCGCTTTGGATATTGTTGAACCTGTGCAGGTTTTTCAAATCTGCGGTTACAACGATACGATACGGGATCAATTGGGTGCTTTGTGGGATTGCGACGCCTTGAATCACTTGTACGCCTCGCAAATCCGCCTGCTGAACCAATGGCTTGATGACGCCGATCACTTGTCACCGGATGAGGCCGCTCAACAATCATATGTGTTGGGTAATACGGCCATCCGACAGATCATTTTTGATCCCCTGTTGCCACAAAGCATGGTCGACACTGCACTGCGCGACGAATTTTTCAAAACGGTGCGCGCCTTTGACAAAGCGGGCCACCGCTACTGGAAGCAATTTTTTGCATGGAAAACCGAGTTAGTCGCATGAACAAACGTACCTTAAAAGTAGGCGATATTTTTTCCAAGGAAGAAATTCAACACCTGACACGCCGCTCTGATTGGCATGGCCTATGGACGGTAGGCTTTACCTGGGGCAGCATCGCAGCCTGTTTTGCCCTCCTGGCGCAGTTCCCGAACCCGCTAACCTACCTGCTGGTGGTGGTGTTGTTAGGCGGCCGCCAACTGGCGCTGGCCATTTTGATGCACGAAGGCGCACATCGCACCTTGTTCAAAACCCCTTGGCTGAACGATGGCGTAACCGACTGGCTTTGCGCGCGCCCCGTCTGGAATGATTTGTTCCGCTACCGTACCCATCACCTCAAGCACCACACCGAAACGGGGACAGAGTCCGATCCGGACATCAGCCTGATCGAACACTTTCCGACCACGCCGGCCAAGCTGCGCAAAAAATTGCTGCGTGACATCACGGGAGCAAGCGGCCTGCGTCGGGTGGTGGGTCTGGTGATGATGGATATCGGATTACTCAAATACACCGTGGCAGCTGATGTGCAACGCCTGCCTCAGGACGGCATCAGCCACTGGGATCGCATCCAGCTGGGCTTCAAGAACATGGGACCAATGCTCTTGACCAATGCCTTGTTGTTTGCTGTTCTACATGCTTTTGGCGACGGCTGGATGTTTACTGCCTGGGTCCTGGCCTACCTGACGACGTTTAGCCTGTACGTCCGTATCCGCGCAATTGCTGAACACGCAGGCACCGAACGCAATACCAATCCGCTGGAAAATACCCGCACCACCCACGCCAACTGGCTGGCCCGAATAACAATTGCGCCCATTCATGTGAATTACCACCTGGAGCATCACTTGATGGCAGCGGTGCCTCACCAGCACTTGCGCACCATGCATCAAATGCTCAAAGCCAGGGCCGAGCTCACAACAGAACCAGGCTACCTGGCGGTGTACAGAAAGGTGACCACTGCTGCCTAGCGCGGATCGCCCTGCGACGGGTGTTTATTCCGGCGTTACCTGAAGGGCGATCAAAAACCGCGACACCATGTTGTAGGCGCTGATCACCCCAACCAACTCGACCAGATGAGCATCGCCCAGGGAGGCCTGCAGCGACTCCATCAAGGCGCGTGGCACCTGAATGGAACGCGTCATTTGCGTGGTTAACTCAATGACCTGCTGCTGTATCGGTGAATAGGCCTGCGCCTCAAAGTACTTCGAACCCAGCTGCCTGAGTTTCTCGGTCAGGGCTGGATCGCCGCCTGCTTTGACAAACTCGGGGACATGGTGCATGAACTCATAATCTGCCCCATTGAGCACCGCGACAGCGCAAATGGCCAACTCACGCAGTTGGGCGTCTACGGTGAGGTTTTCCCGAACTTCTTTCAGGAACGCGTTCCAACCACGGGCATACGGTGCGCTGTGCAGCAGCATGCGATCCAGATTGAGTAAATTGCCACCACGCCGCTGGCGAATGGACGCAACCAGATCAGCCGGTTCGGCCAAGTCTGCGGGTTGATACGGCACGATACGATGATCCAACATCACTCCCGAATATTATTTTCAACAACAAATTTGCCCCAGATACCCATCTGCTTATCAATGAAGTCGCGCAGAACCTCTGGACCACCCGCCACCACGTCAATGCCCTGCTCGTCGAGCTTTTTGGCAATGGCGGGGGTCTTTAAGGCGATAGCGATGTCTTGATTGACGCGGTTGATAATGGCTTGCGGCGTCTTGGCTGGCGCTATGACAGCCCACCAAGCCGGTGCCTCAAACCCGGGAAAACCACTCTCGGCGATGGTTGGAACATTGGGCATGTCGCGTGACCGGTGTGTGGTGGTGACCGCCAGCGGAATCACATTGCCTGCGTCTGCATGTGGCTTGATCAAAAACAGCGAACCGACCGCCAAGGGTACATGTCCACCCAAGGCATCCTGCATCAGGGGGCCGCCGCCTTTGTAAGGCACGTGAGTCCATTCATACCCGGCTTTTTTGGCGAGCGATGCCATGGCCAGATGGCCCAGACTACCCGTCCCGATGGAACCAAATATTTGTGGTTGTTTAGCCTTGGAGGCATCAATCAATTGCTTAAAGCTGGTGATGCCGCTGCTCTTGGAGGCTGCCAGTACCATCGGCGAGGTGCCCACCAAGGTCACTGGTGCAATGTCCTTACGGGTGTCGAAGGGCATTTTTTCCTTCAGACTGGGATTGACTGCGTGGGTGTCAAAAACCACCGCAAAGGTATAACCATCCGGATCGGCCTTGGCCAATGCCGAAGTGCCGATCATGCCCGACGCACCACCGATGTTTTCCACGTAGACCGTCTGCTTGAGCTGCGCTTGCAGGGCGGGCGCGATAATGCGCGCCACCTGATCCACTGAGCCACCTGGCGGGAATACCGAGATCAACCGTATCGGTTTTTGTGTGGGCCATTCAGATGCCGTCGCAGACAGGGCTGTACAGGCGAACACACACGCCACCAGGATTTTATTGAACATCTTGCCTCCGTTATTAGTCAATGGCCTGTCAGGACACCAAGTATCCAGCACACCTTGACCACAGGCTATCAACAGCAACAGCATGAAGTAAAGTCATCTAGGGAAAGTCCTAGGCTGTGGATCCGCCCGCCTGAGAGGGGCTGACATACACTACAGGCTATCGATTGACTGGAGCATGGCATGAGCACACGGCGACACATTGTGGTGTTGGATGACTACGAACAGGCATTTACCACCCAAGCCGACTGGAGCAGCATCACGCCTGATGCCGAGGTGAGCATCCACTCGGAGCCCTTAAAGGGGCCCGCGTTGATCCACGCACTGACAGGTGCGGATGCCGTCGTCCTGATGCGAGACCGCACGCCTTTTAAACGTGAGCTGATCGAGCAGCTTCCAAACCTCAAATTCG
Organism: Burkholderiaceae bacterium; assembly: GCA_036834985.1. Lineage (GTDB taxonomy): Bacteria > Pseudomonadota > Gammaproteobacteria > Burkholderiales > Burkholderiaceae_B > DAITMV01. Next base: position 41,176 of record DAITMV010000007.1, read on the forward strand.
TCATGTTTACCGGTACACGCAATACGGCGCTGGATCTACAAGCCCTGAGCGAACGGGGCATCCCGGTCTGTCACACCAACTGGGGGCCGTCCAAAGACAGCACGGCCGAGCTGACCTGGGCATTGATCATGGCTGCGCACAAACGGGTGGTTGAACAAAATCGATTGTTAACCTCGCAGCAATGGCGCAACAAACACTCCTTGCTGCCTGTGCTCAAAGGGCAGACCATGGGCGTCATCGGCTTGGGAGAAATCGGTGGTCGCGTTGCTGGTTTTGCCAAAGCCTTTGGCATGCAGGTGCTCACCTGGAGCCCCAACATGACGCCCGAACGCGCACAGGCGGCAGGTGTTCAGGCGGTGAGCCTGGACACGCTCTTGCAAAGCGCCCACGTGGTGTCGCTGCATCTGGTGCCCGCTGCGAGCAGCAAGGGGTTGATCAACGCGGAGCGCCTGCAGCTGATGCGACCGGACAGCATCCTGGTCAATACCTCCCGCTCAGCACTCATCCATACGGCAGACCTGATCGCTGCGCTGCATGAAGGTACCATCGGACAGGCCGCCCTGGATGTCTTTGACCAGGAACCTTTGCCGGCCGATGACCCGCTGCGCGCTTGCCCCCGCCTGTTGATGACCCCCCACCTCGGCTTTATTGCCCAACCGGTGTTCGAGGCATTTTTAGTGGGCGTGATCGAAGGGTTGACTGCCTGGCTCCGTGATGCGCCCCTGGTCAGACGCTTGCCTGCCTGACGGCTTGGCCCATCAGCAGTTACAG
>DAITMV010000008.1:0-35697 GCA_036834985.1 Burkholderiaceae bacterium
CGACTCCGCCCGTGAGGGCTTGGTCCCGATCGGTTCGTTCAAGATTTCCCGCAGTGTTTTGGTGGCAGCATCGGCAAAGGCCGAGCGGAAAAAATTAACCCGATCACCCACCGGGCCGATTGTATTTAAGGTTTCGTTGTACAGCACGGACCAACCATCCCGGTGTTTGCTGACAAATCCCAAAAACGCGAACGTAGCCTGCTCCAGGCGGGTGAAGGGATCAGGGTCGCTCATTGCGGTCTGAATGCCTTGCACAAGATAATTGCCCACTTGTTCAATGGTGGCCAAGTAGAGTGAGTCTTTCGAGCCAAAATAGCGGTAGAGCAGGGGTTTGGTGACCCCCGCACCTTCGGCGATTTCCTCCATTGAGGTGGAGTGAAAGCCATGCTTGGCAAATACCTTGCCCGCAACGATCAGGATCTCCTGCATGCGCTGCTCGCGCGGCACCTTACGGGTTCCGAGTTTTTTTTGTTCTATGGCAATTGACATGTTCTGCAGTCAGTAACATCACTGCCACAGTGTACCGTTATTCGGCTGCTTATTTGTATCCCACCCGGTCCAGGATACGTTGTGCGATCACGCTATTGCGTGCGAGCGTTTGCGCGCTGACGGAGTCGGCCTTGTATTGGCCCAGTGACAGCAAGGCCTGATTGTTCACCTTGACGCCTTTGACCACCGGCCACTCGTTATTGCCATCGGCCAAATAGGCTTGCGCCTGGTCGCTTGCCAGATACTCCAGGAACTGAATGGCTGCTTGTTTGTGTGGCGCATGTTTGGCCACGCCCGCACCGGAGATATTGATGTGTGTGCCGTAGCTACCCTGATTCGGCCAGATAAAACCCACCTTGCTGACTATGTCTTTGTCCTCAGGCTTGTCTGAGCGCATCAGGCGAACCCAGTAATACGAGTTGGTCAGCGCAACGCCGCACTCACCGCTGGCAACGCCTTTGATCTGGTCGGTATCTCCACCACGCGGCGCGCGGGCCATGTTGCTGACCATACCCTTGGCCCATTGTTCGGCGCCTTGTTCGCCCAGATGGTCCACCATCCCGGCGACCAGTGAAAGCATGTAGGGGTGAGCGCCTGATCGGGTGCATACTTTGCCTTTGAGGGCCGGTGCCGCCAGGTCCTCGTAACTGCTTGCCTGAGCTGGTTTGATGGTCTCCTTGTTGTACACAATGACGCGTGCCCGAGTAGAGACCCCATACCATTCACCCCCTTTGGCCCGGAACTGGGATGGAATACGGCTGTCTAGTACCTTAGACTGCACAGGCTGCACCAGGCCTTCAATTTGTGCTTTCCACAAACGTGATGCATCAACCAGCAATATCACATCGGCCGGGCTGTTGTTGCCTTCGTTGCGTAGCCGTTCAAGCAAGGCTTCGTCGCCCAGATCGATCCGTTTGATGGCAATACCGGTGGCCTTGGTAAAGTTGTCATACAGGGCTTGGTCGGTTTGGTAGTGGCGGGCTGAATACAGATTCAAGGTGTTGGCATCCGTATGTTGAGCCTGTACGCTGCTGGCGGCCAGAGCGGCGGTTAGCACTACGATGGCTGGTCCACAAGTAAATGGCAGGAATGATGTACGTTGCATGGTCGGCGTCTGTCCGAAAATGGGTTGGTCTGCAGATGAACCCGATGACGGGTTATTTGTAATAAATGTAACAAAAACTGACTGAATTGTAAATAAGAATGATTGTTATTAGCATTAATAAAATGTCTGTACTGCTTTCTGGCGGCTCTGCCTGGCTTTTGAACCGCATGCATACCGCGATGTTGATGGGCCTTGTGTTGATGCTGGCCGCCTGTTCGTCCCTTGAGGGCAACAAGCCGTCATCGGGTATGGCAGATCCTGGCAAACCTGTCAGTGTCCAAATGCGTAAACCAAAAATCGCAGTGGCGTTGGGTGGGGGCGCCGCAAGAGGGTTTGCGCATATTGGTGTGCTCAAGGTCCTTGAGGCGAACGGCATCGTGCCAGACATCATTGTTGGCACGTCCGCTGGCAGTGTGGTGGGGGCCATTTATGCTTCCGGGTTGAGCCCGGCCGACATGCAGCGCACCGCCATCGGTCTGGACGAGGCGGCCCTAGGCGACTGGAGCATGTCGTCCAAGGGGGTGATTCGGGGCGAGGCTTTGCAAAATCTTGTGAACAAATTGGTCAATCAACGCCCCATCGAAAAGCTGCCCCGCAAATTTGCGGCTACTGCGGTTGAGCTCAACTCCGGGCGACTGGCAATTTTTGAACGGGGAAATACCGGGATGGCTGTCAGGGCCTCCAGCAGTGTGCCGGGTGTGTTCCAGCCCACCAGTATCAGTGGTATCGATTATGTTGACGGGGGGGTCATTACGCCGGTGCCCGTCCGCGTGGCGCGCAGGCTGGGCGCGGATATCGTAATCGCTGTGGATATCAGCGCTAAGCCGTCCGCCCTCAAAAATCCAGGTGCGATTGATATTGCCATGCAGTCGGTCACCATCCTGGGCGAGACTGTCGCCGCGTTTGAAACCGCGGAGGCTGATGTCCTGATTCGTCCGCGTGTGGGGCATATCAGCAGCAGTGATTTTGCCTCGCGCAACTTGTTGGTGCTCGAAGGGGAGCAGGCGACCACCCAGGCCATGGTCACCATCAAGGACAAAATCGCAAATTTCCGATAAAGCACGTCAGAGTGGTGTAAGAGCCACCCTCTACAGTCTGGCGCAAACGTACGCAAGAACGTATGCAACAAACAATAGAGGAGATGTGAGATGTCTGCGACCCCCTTGTCCGCACAGGGTTTGAACGCCATGGGTGCTTACGCCGATACGTACCGCCGTTCCATCGAGCAGCCCGCCCGGTTCTGGGACGAACAGGCGAAATTGATCGAATGGCAAACGCCTTATACCCAGGTGCTGGACTACAGCCAACCGCCGTTTGCCAAGTGGTATGTCGGTGGCAAGACCAACTTGTGCCACAACGCAGTAGATCGTCACCTCAAAGACCGTCCAGACCAGCCGGCGCTGATTTACATCTCGACCGAAACCGGGGAAGAAAAAACCTACACCTTTCGGCAGTTGCATGCCGAAGTGAACCGCGCCGCCGCCATGCTCAAAGCGCTGGGGGTCACCAAGGGCGATCGCGTTCTGATTTATATGCCAATGATTGCCCAGGCCACATTCATGATGCTGGCCTGCGCGCGCATCGGTGCCATTCATTCGGTGGTCTTTGGTGGGTTTGCCTCGGTCAGTCTGGCCAGCCGGATTGATGATGCCAAGCCCGTACTGATCGTATCGGCTGATGCCGGCTCCCGAGCAGGCAAGGTGGTTGAATACAAGCCCTTGCTTGACGAGGCCATCCGCCTGGCAACACACAAACCCGCCCGGGTGCTGATGGTTAATCGTGGCTTGGCGGCCTATGACATGACGCTGGGCAGGGATGTGAACTTTCATGACCTGGCGATCGAGGTGGGTGATACACAAGTACCGGTGGAATGGCTGGAGTCTAACGAGATCAGCTACATTTTGTACACCTCTGGCACCACCGGAAAACCCAAGGGTGTTCAACGCGATGTCGGTGGCTATACGGTGGCTCTGGCCACGTCCATGAAACATATTTTTATGGGTGAGCCTGGCGGTACGTATTTTTCAACGTCGGATATTGGCTGGGTGGTAGGGCATAGCTACATTGTGTACGGGCCCTTGATTGCCGGTATGGCTACGATCATGTATGAAGGTCTTCCGATTCGCCCCGATGGTGGCATTTGGTGGAGCATCGTTGAAAAGTATAAGGTCACGGCCATGTTTTCTGCGCCAACCGCCATTCGAGTGCTCAAAAAACAAGACCCTGCTTTTTTAAAAAAATACGATCTGTCCAGCCTCAAAGCCCTGTTTTTGGCGGGCGAGCCGCTGGACGAAACCACGGCCCAGTGGATCGCCGAAGGCTTGGGTAAACCGATCATCGACAACTACTGGCAAACTGAAACAGGGTGGCCTATTTTGTCCATCCAGCGGGGCATCGAGGACATGCCTTCCAAGTTTGGCAGCCCCGGTGTGCCGGTGGTGGGCTTTCATGTGAATATCCTGAGCGAGGCCGACGCCAGCCCCTGTGGTGCCAACCAGAAGGGTGTGGTCGCCATTGAAGGGCCGTTGCCTCCGGGTTGTATGCAAACGGTCTGGGGCGATGACAAACGATACGTCAGCACCTACTGGACGAGCTTTCCGAACCGTCAGGTGTATTCGACCTTTGACTGGGGCATCCGGGATGAGGACGGTTACTACTTCATTCTGGGGCGTACCGATGACGTGATCAACGTCGCTGGTCACCGGTTGGGTACCCGGGAAATCGAGGAGAGCATCTCCAGCCACCCGGCGGTGGCTGAAGTGGCTGTGGTCGGTGTGGAAGATAAACTCAAGGGGCAGGTGGCTGTCGGATTTGCCATTCTCAAAGACCCGACACCGTACGCTGAGCTAGCGGAGCGCATGGCGCTTGAAGGCGAGATCCTGAAAACCGTGGATAGACAGCTCGGCGCAGTAGCTCGCCCGGCGCGGGTGCACTTTGTGACCGCTTTGCCGAAAACCCGTTCGGGCAAATTACTGCGCCGATCCATTCAGGCCATTTGCGAAGGACGGGATCCTGGTGACCTGACGACCATCGAAGACCCCAGTGCGTTGACGCAGATCAAGGCTTGCCTCGGTTGAGCTTGGCCTGACGGGGGTTGGCAGGTTACAGTACAAACTACGACTGATTGATGAGGTACTACATGTCTGTTTTGCTGGTCCCCGTAGATGGTTCGAGTCACATGGGCAAAATCCTCGATTATGTCTGCACTCAACATCGCCTGCAGCCATCTGTCGAAGTGGCTCTGTTATACGTGAACGTGCCTATTGAAACAGGTCACGTCAAGCAACTGATCAGCCACGCCACGGTAGAGGACTATTACAAAGAGCAATCAGACCAGGCACTTGATGCCGCTCAAAAAACGCTGACCGACGCCGGTGTACCCGTGACCCGGCTGGCTGTGGTGGGGCATCCCGCTTCAGAAATCATCAAGCAAGCGCAGGCGCTCAAGGTTCATTCCATCGTAATGGGTACCCACGGACGGGGCGGTATTTTATCGACCTTGTTAGGCTCAGTGGCCAAAGAAGTGTTGCAGCACACACCATGTCCATTGACGGTGATTCGATGACCACGCTATTGGTTCCGATTGACGGCTCTGAGCACACGAGCAAGTTGTTGACCTACCTGACTGAACTGGCTGCAGTTCAAAAAGGGGTGGAGGTCATCTTGTTATATGTCAGCGTGCCGCTGGAGGCCGCCGTGTCGATGATGGGCATGCCTGACAACCCGATGAGTTTGCCCGGTTTTAGTCCCTTGATGGGCTACGAAGAGTTTGAAAAAATCTACAAGCAACAAGCTGACAACGCGCTAAACCCTGCCCTTAAAACACTGACCGAGGCCGGTATTGCGGCCAGGTGTCTGGGTGTGACCGGATATCCGGCGTTGGAAATTGTCAATCAGGCCGTTCAACTGCATGTGGACGGTATTGTGATGGGGACGCATGGTCAAAGTGCCCTGAGCGCCTCATTGTTGGGGTCTGTTGCTCAGTCGGTGATGCAGCACACACCGTGTCCCTTAACTTTTATTCGCTAGGCGATCGCTTGACGGGGTGCTCCGTGTAGCACCCTCCCACCCTATCGTTATTTGGATTTGAATACCAAGCGGCCCACGCTGGCCTGCAGATTGTCTGGGTACAGTGCCTTGAAGGCCCGAATTTGTTCCGGACTGGCCTTCAACGGGTTTTCCATAAATACGTAGGTGACGGGTTGTTCTGCACAGGCCGACCGGTTTGGCTGTTCGCTAAATACAAAGTAACTCCGTTGCTCGGGCAACAGGGTGGCCAAACCCCATTGACCCGCCCGTACCGGGTACCGGTCATTTTTAAGGGTTGGCAAACGTCCCCACAGGGCTGTCATGAGCGGATTAGGCTCGCCCCAATCGATTGGCACAATCAACTCCAAGGTTCTACCGTGTGCATTGGTATGTACTGCGTGCATCACCATCGGGTAGCGTTGGTCGTCGATACTGTCCTGCGCGGGGTTGTGAAAGTGGAATGATTTAAGTTGGTAGGATTCGCCCCGTAGGCTGAGCATGTGATGCCCCGTCACCAGAACTTCAATCATTTGTCCGTTGTTGACGATGTCGCCGGTTAACGGGCCGTAGTGAAAAACCGGTTGCTCCAGCGACAGTTCAATCGCATCTTCAGTGCGAATATGTACGGGTGTGGTTCGTTCGGTGTTCTCGCAGCCAGCGGCCAGCGCTTTGCCGGGTGTGCCGGTTTTGCCAGCAATAGGGGTTCCCAGGGTTCGTGGCTTGAGGGCTGTTTTTGTGGCTGTAACCGGTGTAGATGCGCCGGGTATTGCTGCGATACCTTGCCGGTTGGGTACATCCACCGTCATTTGTGCCGGGATGCCCTCCTTGAGAATGACGCGCAGTTTATCCAATATCGCCGGATCGTTTTCCAGTCGTCGTCCGGTTTCTTTCAGCGGTTCGCGTTGCGATTTGGCGCCGACGGGCACTACCTTGGTGGAGGTACCGGAGGGGGCTGCGCTTGTTTGTTCGGCCGGGCTTGCCGCTTGAACGGCTTCCTTGGTTTCTTCGGTTTTGGGGCTCATGCTGACCGAGCGTGGCAGCCATTTGGGGCGTTCACGTGATACACCGTCGGCGTGTGCCCGAGGCAATACAAGCCCTCCGAGGATCACTAGAGTCACCAGGGTTTTGTCGATAGCAGTAAGGGTCACGGAGATAAGAAAAAAGTTGAACCGAATCGGCAACCTAGTACTTATCGGCACCTGCACCGATTTCCTGATACCGTTGATGGGGGATGTGACAATTGTCTACGATTGAAAAAAACCGAACCACTGGGGTAGTGAGTTCGGTTTTTTTTGAAGGGCTGTGTCTGGCCGAATTTACGCCACGGTGACGGGGATCTTTCCGATTTTGGCCTGCCATTCCTTGGGGCCTGTGTTGTGTACCGAGGTGCCGGTGCTGTCCACTGCAACGGTAACAGGCATGTCCGTAACCTCAAACTCGTAGATGGCCTCCATGCCCAGATCAGCAAAACCAACCACCTTGGCGCTCTTGATCGCTTTGGCTACCAGGTAAGCCGCTCCACCGACTGCCATCAGGTAGGCCGACTTGTTGTCGCGAATCGCTTCAATCGCCACTGGGCCGCGCTCGGCTTTACCGATCATGGAAATCAGCCCTGTTTTTTCCAGCATCATGCGGGTGAATTTGTCCATCCGGGTGGCTGTTGTTGGGCCGGCTGGGCCAACTGCCTCTTCGCGCACGGGGTCTACGGGGCCAACGTAATAAATCACACGATTGGTAAAATCAACCGGCAGCGCTTCGCCTTTGGCCAGCATATCGGCGATTCGTTTGTGTGCGGCGTCACGACCCGTCAACATCTTGCCGTTAAGCAACAGGGTTTGGCCTGGTTTCCATGAGGCCACCTCGGCTGGGGTCAGAGTGTCCAGATTGACGCGGGTGGATTTACCGACATCCGGTGTCCAGCTGACATCGGGCCAATCAGCCAGCGATGGGGGCTCCAAGGTGGCTGGGCCTGAGCCGTCCAGTTCAAAATGAACATGTCGTGTGGCGGCACAGTTTGGAATCATGGCGACAGGTAATGACGCCGCGTGGGTCGGATAATCCAGAATTTTTACGTCCAACACCGTGGTCAAGCCTCCCAAGCCCTGCGCCCCAATGCCCAGCGCGTTGACCTTGTCCATTAACTCCAGGCGCAGCTCTTCCACGCGGGTCAGCTTGGCGCCGGAGGCCGCCTTGTCCTGTAACTCCTGGATGTCTACGTGAGACATCAATGACTCTTTGGCCAACAGCATCGCTTTTTCGGGCGTGCCGCCAATGCCGATTCCGAGAATTCCGGGAGGGCACCAGCCAGCGCCCATGGTCGGGATGGTTTTCAATACCCAGTCTACGATGGAATCAGACGGGTTGAGCATGACCATCTTGGATTTGTTCTCGGAGCCACCCCCCTTGGCGGCGCAGGTCACTTCAACGGTATTGCCCTCGACGATTTCGTAGTGAATCACTGCCGGGGTGTTGTCTTTAGTGTTGATGCGGGCTCCTGCCGGGTCTTTAAGTACGGAGGCGCGCAATTTATTATCGATATTGTTGTAGGCACGGCGTACCCCTTCGTTGACCATCTCGGTCACGCTCAGGGTGGCATCCCACTTCACATTCATCCCGACTTTCAGGAAGACCACGGCGATGCCGGTGTCCTGACAAATAGGCCGGTGGCCTTCGGCACACATGCGGCTGTTGGTCAGAATCTGGGCGATGGCGTCTTTGGCGGCGGGGCTTTGCTCACGCTCATAGGCACGCCCCAGGGCTTGAATATAGTCGACCGGATGGTAGTAGGAGATGTACTGAAATGCATCAGCAATCGATTGGATAAAATCGTCCTGGCGGATGGCGCTCATGAGGGTTCCTTGTGGGTTAGCCTGTCTGAAGATGCGTCATTATATCAATGCGCTGCGGAGTCTTCGTGGCCACCCATCAATTTATCGCAGGCGGCGATGGCCAGTGCAGAGAGCAAAAACACCACATGAATCACGGTTTGCGCCACGATGGTTTTTACGTCGTACTCGGCCGCATTAATGAATGTCTTGAGCAGGTGTATCGAAGAAATACCGATGATGGCGGTACCCAGCTTAACTTTCAGGACGGAGGCATTCACATGGTTGAGCCATTCCGGTTGGTCCGGATGGTTTTCAAGCCCCATGCGGCTGACAAAGGTTTCGTAACCGCCTACGATCACCATGATCAGCAGATTCGAGATCATTACGACATCAATCAACCCCAACACAATCAACATGATGCCTGTTTCGGACAAGGTGTGATCAACGGTGTGAATGACCAGATGCCATAACTCGATCAGGAAGTGATACACATACACGCACTGGGCAGCAATCAGACCCAGATACAAGGGCAACTGTAACCAACGGCTTAAAAAAATGAGTTGCGGCAGGCGCTTGACGGGAGGATGGCTCATGAGTGGTGAGTGCTTTCGCAGCGTGGTTGTTACAAGGTTCCGGGCACTATACCATCAAAGATTTTCCTGCCAACTGCACCGGTTTTGCCGCTGTAAGCTGGACGTAAGAGCCTGCCTTTACCCTAGATTCAAACTTATAACTATTATTGCCGGCATGTGACCTTGGCGCGTTTACCCGAGTTGTGCAGGCAAATCCCTCATATCAAAAAACCTAAGGAGGACTGAATGTCCGGTATTCAATCCGTGATGCATGAGTCACGTGTTTTTGCTCCCACAGAAGAAATGAAAAAAAACGCCACCGTGTCGGGTATGGAAGGCTATAACGCCTTGTGTGCCGAAGCGGAGCGAGACTACGAAGGGTTTTGGGGCCGTCTGGCACGCGAAAACCTGATCTGGGAAAAACCTTTTACCCAGGTGCTCGACGAGAGCAACGCGCCATTCTACAAATGGTTTGGCGACGGCGAGCTGAACGTGTCCTATAACTGTCTGGATCGCAATGTTCAAAATGGTAATGCTGACAAGGTCGCCATCATTTTTGAAGCTGACGACGGCACAGTCACCAAGGTCACTTACCGCGAGTTGCTGGCCAAAGTCAGCCAACTGGCCAACGGATTAAAAAGCAAAGGGATCAAGCACGGCGATCGCGTGGTCATTTACATGCCGATGTCCATCGAAGGTGTGGCGGCGATGCAGGCGTGTGCACGAATTGGTGCAACGCACTCGGTCGTATTTGGCGGCTTTTCGGCCAAGTCCTTGCAAGAGCGTATTGTGGATGTGGGTGCAGTGGCCGTGATCACCGCAGATGAACAAGTGCGCGGTGGCAAGAGCCTGCCCTTAAAGGCGATAGTTGACGAAGCGTTGGGCCTGGGGGGTTGCGAGGCCATCAACAGCGTGATCGTGTACAAGCGCACTGGCGGCACTATTCCGATGGTTGCAGGGCGCGATCAGTATATGCACGAGCTGGCTGCAGGCCAGTCCGCCGAATGTGCACCGACCTGGGTTAACGCTGAACATCCGCTGTTTGTGTTGTATACCTCCGGTTCAACCGGAAAACCCAAAGGCGTGCAGCACTCATCAGCCGGCTATTTGCTGTGGGCTATGCAGTCCATGAAGTGGACCTTCGACATCAAGCCCAACGATGTGTTTTGGTGTACTGCCGACATCGGTTGGGTCACCGGTCACAGCTACATTGCCTATGGCCCACTGGCTGTCGGCGCCACACAAATTGTGTTTGAAGGCGTACCCACTTATCCGAATGCAGGCCGCTTCTGGGACATGATCGCCAAGCACAAGGCGACCGTGTTCTATACCGCACCGACCGCCATCCGTTCGCTGATCAAGGCCTGTGAGGCATCGCCTGAGGTACATCCAACGCAATATGATTTGTCGTCGCTGCGTATTCTGGGGTCGGTCGGTGAGCCGATCAACCCCGAAGCGTGGATGTGGTATCACAACAATGTCGGTGGTGGCCGTTGCCCCATCGTAGATACCTTCTGGCAAACCGAAACAGGGGGTCACATGATTACTCCATTGCCTGGCGCCACTCCGCTGGTTCCTGGCTCCTGCACCTTGCCCCTGCCGGGCATCATGGCGGCGATTGTTGATGAAACGGGCGGTGATCTGCCGAACGGGCAGGGCGGTATCTTAGTGGTCAAGCGTCCATGGCCCTCCATGATCCGCACCATCTGGGGCGATCCGGAGCGATTCAAGAAAAGCTACTTCCCTGAAGAGCTTGGCGGCACGCTGTACCTGGCTGGGGATGGTTCCATTCGCGATAAAGACACCGGTTACTTCACCATCATGGGCCGTATTGATGATGTGCTGAACGTGTCGGGTCACCGCATGGGGACGATGGAAATCGAATCTGCCCTGGTGGCCAACTCCTTGGTGGCTGAAGCCGCCGTAGTGGGACGTCCGGATGATCTGACTGGCGAGGCGGTGGTGGCGTTTGTAGTGCTCAAAGGTGCTCGCCCCAGTGGTGAGGAAGCCAAAAAGATTGCTTCTGATTTACGTAACTGGGTGGGCAAGGAAATTGGCCCAATCGCCAAACCCAAAGAGATCCGCTTTGGTGACAACCTGCCCAAAACGCGCTCAGGCAAGATTATGCGTCGCCTGTTGCGTGCCTTGGCCAAGGGTGAAGCGATTACGCAGGATACCTCCACACTGGAGAACCCTGCGATTCTGGAGCAGTTGGCCAACCCTAACTGATTGAACGATACAAGAGGAGGGCTTTCTGCCTGCTGTATGCAGCAGTTGGCCGTTGGAGCCAAGGTAATGCAGTATTACCTTGGTTTTTTTTATTCTTAAGCAGATCTGTCGACACGGCATGCAACAACGCGAGTTTTCTTGGCAACTATGGAAGTTTTACGGAGTACTTACCGTAGGCTTTGGCTTGGTTGTCTTGTTTATAGCGTGGCTAGAATCCATTGGCCTGTCCAAAGACTGGATTGGCTATACCTTCACGTTTGCCACCATTGCCTTATATGCAGGCATTGGCTTGATGAGCCGCACCTCTGATATCGCTGAATATTATGTGGCCAGTCGACAGGTGCCAGCGGTGTTTAATGGCCTGGCAATTGGCGCGGACTGGATGAGCGCAGCCTCATTTATCGGCATGGCGGGTACCCTTTATTTTTCTGGCTACGACGGGCTGGCTTACATCATGGGCTGGACTGGCGGCTACGTCCTTGTGGCCTTGCTGGTGGCGCCCTACCTGCGGCGTTTTGGACAGTTTACGGTACCGGATTTTTTGGCCTCGCGATTTGCCGGTCACAATGGCGGCCGCCCGGTTCGCTTGATGGCGGTCTTGTCCACCCTGATCAGTTGCTTTATCTATGTGGTGGCGCAAATTTATGGCGTGGGGTTAATCACCAGCCGATTCACCGGCGTGGAATTTGGGATCGGAGTTTTTCTGGGGTTGGCCGGCATCCTGGTGTGTTCGTTCTTGGGGGGAATGAAAGCGATCACCTGGACCCAGGTCGCGCAGTACATCATCATGATTGTGGCCTTTTTGGGGCCCGTGTCGATTTTATCGATGGAACGCACGGGCAATCCGATACCGATGTTTGCATACGGGCAACTGCTGCAGGACATCGGTTTTGCAGAGCGCGCCATTGCACAAGACCCGCGCGAGCAGGAGGTGCGCAAGGTGTTTAAGGCGAACGCCGATGTCCTTAGCATTCAAATAGAAACCTTGCCATCTTCATGGGCCGAGGGGCTGGAGGGGTTGCGCCAACATCTGGATGATTTGCGGCGTCAGGGCAGCCCATTTTCAGAGATCAAAGCCGCTGAGCGGGCTTTACATGAGTATCCGGAGTCGCCGGATGAGGCGCGGCAGGAGTGGTCTGCCCAACGCATCATCGCAACGGAGCGAGCTCAGCCTCCTACACCTCACACGCAACCCTTTGCGGCCGATACGCCCCAGGCCAGCCGCATCAAAAAAATCAACTTCATCGCTTTGGCATTGACATTAATGCTGGGCACCGCAGCGTTACCACATATCCTGACCCGTTTTTACACCACCCGCAATGTACGCGCCGCACGCTGGTCGGTGTTTTGGGGTTTGTCATTCATCGTGTTGTTGTATGTGACGGCACCGGCCTTGGCGGTCTTGGTGAAAGATGTGGTGTACACGCAGCTGGTGGGCATTCCCTTTCCCAGCTTACCTGCTTGGGTTGCGGCCTGGCACAAGGTGGATCCAGCCCTGATGACGGTTACCGATATCAATGGTGATGGCGTAGTGCAGTTGGCGGAGATCGCGATTGGCGCCGATATCATCACGCTGGCAACCCCCGAGATTGCGGGCTTGCCGTATGTGATTTCCGGGCTGGTGGCGGCGGGCGGGTTGGCCGCGGCCTTGTCCACGGCAGACGGTTTGCTGTTAACCATTGCCAGCGCGTTATCACATGACGTGTACTACAAGGTATTGGATAACCGCGCCACGACCCAAAAGCGAGTGACGATTTCAAAAATTGTATTGCTGATTGTGGCCTTGACGGCCGCCTGGGTCACCTCGCTTAGGCCCGGCAATATTTTGTATTTGGTAGGCGCCGCTTTTTCGCTGGCCGCGTCTGGCTTGTTCCCAGCCTTGATTGTCGGGGTGCTCTGGAGCAAAGCGACACAGCGGGCGGCGCTGTGGGGCATGGCTGCCGGGCTGTTTGTCTCGGTGGCTTATATGGTGGCCTCCTCCGTTGTTTTTGCCCGTTGGTTCGATATCACCCCGTTTAAGTTGTGGGGTATCGATTCAATATCCTCAGCGGTCTTTGGTGTGCCTGTGGGGATTGTTGTCATTGTGTTGGTGTCATGGCTAAAGCCCTCACAAAGTGAGGCTGAAAGGGCGTTTATTCGCATGATACGCAGCCCCGAGTCGGCGGCAGAAGCTGCTGCTGAATAATCAAACGGCTGGTGACGGACTTGAATTTAATTGCTATACTAGCAGGCTGTTCGGAGAGATGGATGAGCGGTTTAAGTCGCACGCCTGGAAAGCGTGTATAGGTTAATAGCCTATCGGGGGTTCGAATCCCCCTCTCTCCGCCAAGATATAAGCCCTTGATTATTCAAGGGCTTTTTTATTTTTGTGCTCGCTTTAGCGAAACTCCAGATCCGCATGCGTCAGCTTGCCCAGCTTTAAGGCTGCTGCATCGCGAATGTAATCGTTCAGAACCTTCCACGGCGCCCGGTCACCTTGCCGTGGAATGCTGTCCGCGCCCCGGCGTACATAACCTGAGGCCAGGCTGCCCATCACTGTTTCCTCCGTTTTGTTCACCCCGTTGGCGCGCGGCGTCACGACCTTTAAATGCTTTTTGTCCATGTGGGTCATGATGCGGATGAAGTGTTCGCATACCAGATCTGCCTTTAAGGTCCACGAGGCGTTTGTATAGCCCAAAATGGCGAGCAGGTTGGGGATGTTGTTCATCATCATGCCCTTATAGCTCATGTGGTCCTTGATCGAAACCGGTTCACCATCGACGATCATCTGTGCACCGCCAAAGAGTTGGAGATTGAGTCCCGTGGCCGTGACGATGATGTCGGCGTCCAGATGTTCACCCGAGTCCAGCTGTATTCCGGTTTTGTCGAAGGTCTTGATGGTGTCTGTCACGATCCGCGCCTGGCCCTTGCGCAGGGCGCGGAACAGGTCGCCATCCGGTACCACACACAAGCGCTCGTCCCACGGGTTGTAACGGGGGGAGAAGTGTTTGATGTCGACCTCCTTGCCCAGTTGGCGTCGGGTCAGGGTGCGAAGCAATCGCCTGACCACGGTCGGCCGCTCGCGTGATGCCAAAAACAGCATGCGTTGCAAGGCCACGTTCCTGACCCTGACGGCTGAATACACCGCCGATATCGGCAACACCCGTGACAGCGCGTGCCAGGTCGGGTCCACCGACGGTACCGACATCACATAGGTGGGTGAACGCTGCAACATGGTGACGTGTGCACCGCCCGCCGCCATGGACGGTACCAAGGTGATGGCGGTGGCACCGCTACCGATCACCACGACTTTTTTGCCCGCGTAGTCCAGGTTCTCAGGCCATTGCTGGGGGTGAACCATGGTGCCCTTGAAGCTTTTTTTGCCGGGGAAGTCGGGTGTGAACCCTGCATCGTAGTTGTAGTAACCAGTGGCCGCGATTAAAAACTGCGCTTCGTAGGTCTCGTCCTTGCCCGTGGTTGTGTTGTGGGCGGTGACTGTCCACAAGGCCTTGGCTGAAGACCATTCTGCACACACCACGGAGCGGCCAAAACGAATATGCCGTTCTACATCATATGCCTGAGCGGTTTCGGTCACATAACGCTTGATGGATGGACCGTCAGCCAGCACTTTGGGGGCGCGCCATGGGCGAAAGTTATACCCGAAGGTCGACATGTCCGAGTCCGATCGAATGCCGGGATAACGGAACAAATCCCAGGTGCCTCCGATGGCATCACGCCGCTCAAGGATCGCGTAGCTTTTATGCTTGAGCTTGCGGGTCAGATGGCATGCCGCACCAATACCCGATAAACCCGCTCCCAAAATCAGTACATCCAAACGTTGTGTCGACACGTTGTTGTCTCCTTTGTTGTTATCGAGTGGCCCTGAGCGTGGCGTGCTTTCACAGAGCTCGTTTTCACTATCGAATCATCGCTTGTTCTGATTTTGAAGGGAAGCACATTTGCTGACGCAAGTTTTACAAGTTGACGTAAGCGCTTACAGCTGTGCACTATAGGTCTGCATCACTACCAATAATTCTTACTATAAAGTGGATAAAGCATATGGAGACTGGGCAAGGGAACCTGTTGACCCGCGTGGTCAAATCTGTGAGTGATGCGTTTGCATTTCCGCTGAGCGTGTCGCACTACATTGAATTGGTCAATCCGCTGTGGACCAGTCATGCCATGCAGGCGCGGATTGAAAGAGTGTGGGATGAAACGGCGACTGCCCGCACCATAACCCTCAAGCCCGGCAACAACTGGCGCTCGTTCAAGCCGGGTCAGCACCTTCGCGTCGGTATTCCGATTGAGGGCCGCCACTTTACCCGCACCTATTCGATCAGCTCGGTAGCTGATGCGGACGACGGTTGTTTTACCATCACGGTCAAGGCGATCCCCAACGGTTACGTGTCTAACCACATTGTCCGTAAATTGAAGGTTGGGGACTACATCCCCATCGGTATTCCCCAAGGCGATTTTTATTTGCCCGATGCCCAGCCAGTCAATCCGCTGTTTATCACGGCAGGTAGCGGCATTACTCCGATCATGAGCATGCTGCGTTCCTTGGATAAAGAAGATCGCTTCCCGGATGTTCAGCACATACACTACGCACCGCATCACTACGATGTGATCTTTGGGCAGGAGCTCAAAGCCCTGCAACAAAAATATCCCCGCTATCACCTGACCACCATCTACACCCGTGAGCCCGGTGGCGAAATCACCGAGGAGGGGTTGGCCAACCAGCACTTTACGCACAAGCAGCTTGAACGGATCAGCAGCGACTGGGCGCAACGTGATGTGTATGCGTGTGGTCCGCAGCCTTTGCTCGATGCGCTGGAAAGCTTTTGGGAGTCCCAGGGGTTACGCCGTCAATTGCACACCGAGCGCTTCAGGGCGTCATTAGCTACCACCGCCGTGTCGGGTGAAAAAGGCCAGGTGCTGTTCTCCAAAACACAAAAAACGGTGGATTCCGATGGGCAAACCAATTTGCTGCGGATCGCCGAAGACAACGGCATGAACCCGGCGCACGGCTGTCGCATGGGGATTTGTCATGGTTGCGATGCCAGGTTGCTGGAGGGGTGTGTTCGTGATTTGCGAACCAATGAGTTGTTAAAAGAGGCAGGACAAGTCATCCAGATCTGCGTGTGTGCGTCGGTCGGTGATGCAGTGGTTGAGCTTTAAGGAGAGAGCGATGGGAATGCCTACACATTTGAGTGCCGGTGATATTCAGGAATTCGGCCGTGAAATGGATGCAATACGTAACGAAGTCATGGAGTCTCGCGGTGAGCGAGATCGGCAATACATTTTGAGCATCATCAAGTGGCAACGATCACTGGCGCTGTACGGCCGCATTATCATTTTCCTCAGCTTGATCGTTTCGCCCTATGGCCAGTTACCCTTTGCCAGCTGGACCGCCTTTTTGCTGGTACTGGGGCTTGGGGCTTGTATGTTGGGTTTGGCCAAGATCATCGAGAACATGGAAATTGGCCATAATGTGATGCATGCTCAGTGGGACTGGATGCGTGACCCCACCATCCAATCAAACACCTGGGAGTGGGACAATGTGTGCCCCTCCGATCAATGGAAACACAGCCACAACGTGGTGCATCACACCTGGACCAATGTGTTTGAGAAAGACCCTGACATTGGCTACGGCGTATTGCGGGTGTCGCGTCACCAGCGCTGGCATCCGAAGTATCTGCTCAACCCGGTCATCAACTTTATCCTGATGATGTATTTTCAATGGGGGGTGGCGCTGCACGATCTGGAAATCGACAAAATCCAGGCGGGCAAAAAGAAATGGTCTGATACGTATCCCCTGCTCAAGCGGGTGGGCTGGAAGGTGTATATGCAGATTCGTAAAGACTACGTGTTGTGGCCCTTGCTGGGCGTTGCATTTTCAGTGCCAGTGACACTGGCCTTGGGATTGCCCACTGGAGCCATTGCATGGAGTTCGTTTTTGACGGTGTGTGCCGGTAATTTTGTGGCCAACGGCATGCGCAACATCTGGTCGAATGTCATTATTTTTTGCGGTCATTTCCCGACAGGGGTTCACCACTTCACGCCCGAGGAAGTGCAGGGAGAAACCCGTGCACACTGGTATATTCGCCAGTTGCTGGGTAGTGCCAATATTGGCGGGGGCAAGTTGTTTCATATCCTGTCAGGCAACCTGAGCCATCAGATTGAGCACCACCTGTTCCCCGATACACCCAGCAACCGTTACCCGGAAATGGCACCCCGTGTGGAGGCCTTGGCCAAGCGCTATGGTCTGCCGTACAACAAAGGCAGCTTTACACGGCAGTTCGGTACCACCACGTATAAAATCTGGCGCCTGAGCCTGCCCACCTGATTACACGGGATTGGTCACGCCACACAATTGCGCGCTCTGTTCGTACAAGTGCTTGGCAACCGACAGGTCGCGACTGGCTTTGGAGACTGGCAATGGACCGTGGGCCGACTTAAATTGGCCCGTGCGTCCTTTCCAGGAGGGAGAGATCGCCATGTCTGCCACATACTTGCCGGCGCGATCGGTGGTGATCAAAAACAGTCGCAATATTTTATACACGAGAGTAGGTAACTCGCGGTAGATATCTGAATCAACGCCGCCCGGGTGCACCGCGTTGCTGGTGATATGGGCGGGTAGTCTGCGGGCCAGCTCGTTGCTGAACATGAGGTTGGCCAGTTTGGATTGCCCGTAGGCGGCGACACCCGAGTACTTGGGACGTCCCTTGAAACTCGAAAAATCAATGCGCCCCAGGTTATGCATGATCGAGGACAGGTGAATGATCCGCGCATCATGGTTATCTTGCAGGCCCGGCAACAGGAGTTGGGTCAATAAAAAATGGCCCAGATAATTGACGCCGAACTGCAGTTCGAAACCATCTTGGGTCAATTGCTGTTTGACTGGATAGGCTCCGGCATTGTTGATCAGCACGTCAAACTGAGGAAAATCCTTCAAAAACCCTGCCGCAAATGACCGAATGCTCTCGAATGAAGCCAAGTCCAGTGAATAGATGCGAACATCGGCAGCGGGTACTTTGTTGAGAATGGACTGTCGGGCGGTGACGGCTTTTTGAGTGTCCCTGCAGGCCAGTACCACGCGATGGCCACCTTGGGCTACATGTTCTGCGGTGGCCAAGCCGATACCTGTGTTGCCACCGGTGATGAGTACTGTTTTTACTGTTGCCATGGGTTAGTTGTCGCCATTAAAAGATTGGGTGTTTTTCAAGCATATCCAGCTAATATTACGAAAAATATCAAATCGGGATGCATTTTGTACATTGTACATGCTACTCACAGATGCGCGGTCTATAGCGGCGCGGGTTCATGGGGTGCATACGCTTCTATAAATTCCTTGGGTTGGCGTTTGGGGCGACCGGTTTTCATGTCGATACACACCCATTGAGTCTGCCCATGAATGACTGTCTTATGATCGCTGGCACGAATAAACTGATAGGCGCGCCACATGTCGGTTCGGCCGTCATTGGCCCGGACCCAGGTACCTGCCAATAAGACATCACCAACAAAAGTAGGCAACACATAATTGATCTCGTGGCGACGGGCCACGCAGCCAGTCCCCAGCCGTACGTAGTCGGTAAACGACAGCCCTCTGAAGGCAGAGTGCAGGGTCGCAACGTCCTGCATCCAGCTCAGATACACCACGTTGTTGGTATGTTCGAACTCGTCCATATGCTCGGGGCCCACCTCGATGGTGGCTACAAACGGGCGCTGAACCTGCCAGGGCAGGGTATGTAGGCTAGATAGCTCTGAATCGGTGGGTGCGCGAACGGTCATGTGCTGTGGTTCCTGTGGGCTTCTCAAAAAAAGTGCACGCCTGATCAATCCAAAGTCAGTGACGTGAAGTAATAACAATACTGACTCCATGCCGTTGTAGATCTGTTTTATATCGTACAAGCTGAGTTTTTCAGCGGTCATTGTGGGTAATGTAAGCCTAGGGTAAGTACTTAGCTATCCAATGGCGATTCAAAACAACCCGTCGATCAAGAACGGTATAAAAACACGGAGCAATGGAGAGACACGATGGCACAACAACGCAAGCCTGTGCAGTGGGCATGGGTGATGGCGACTGTATTTAGCGCAAGTTTGAGCGCTTGTTTCAGCAGCAGTCAAGACAACCCCTCAAGTACCCCCAGCACAAACACCAACGCCAACAATACGAACAATAATACCAATGCATCGGGGGCCAACGATGTTGTGCAGACCATGATTGCCAAGGCCACATGTGGAACCGCTGACAATCCGGAAAAGGGGCTGCAAGGCCAGGTTCCACTGACCGATCGTGTGCAAGGCTATAAGGGTAATAACTGTAATTTGACGCTGGTCGGTCAAAGTGAAGGCGAGGGGGCCAGTTGGCAACATGCCTCCTATAAAAACTGTGCGTATTACGGACAGGCGTATGCGGCCACCGCGTTGACGCCGGGCGGCGTGCCACGTCCTTCCCTTAAAACGCCTGGGACCGTCATTGTGGACATGACCGACTCGACCAAGCCCACCGTGGTGGGGCATTTGCAGTCAGTCTCCATGCTGGACCCCTGGGAGTCGTTGAAGGTCAATGAAAAGCGGGGGTTGCTGGCGGCTGTCAACGGGACCAGCTCGGGCATGGGCGGGCCACAGTTTGATGTGTACGACATCTCCAAAGACTGCACCAAACCCGAGGTGCTTTACAGCGGCAGCTTGTCCGACACCACCTTGGTGGGGCATGAAGGTAATTGGGCGCCCGATGGGATGACCTACTACGGTGGTGATGCCACCAAAAATGGGTCTTACTACGCGATTGATGTTTCCAATCCGCGGGCTCCGAAATTCATCACCAAATTCAAACCTCCGCTGGCGGTGCACGGTTTATCGATCAGCGACGATGGCACCCGGGGATACGTCGCTTTATCGGGCTCCAGCCCAGATACCTCCACAGGCAAAATCTCCAATGGCTTTGGTATTTATGATCTGACCCCGATCAGTACGCGTGCTGCAGATCCAACGCCCAAGTTGCTCACCAAGGTGTTGTGGGATGATGGATCGATCGCCCAACACACCATTCCTGTGACCATCGCCGGTAAAAAATACGTCATCTCTGTGGATGAAAACGGCTCGGGTGGAGCCACTGGTGCCGGCAGCAAAATTGTGAACTGTGCCTCCGGAAAAATACCCTATGGCATTCCCCGTATCTTCGATGTCACTGACGAAACAGCACCGGTGCTCGTGTCCAAACTGATTCTTGAAGTTAACCAACCGGTCAATTGTGTGCAGGCCTCCATGGATACCACCGGCATGGTGATTTTTGGGTACGACAGCCATTACTGCTCGGTCGATGACACCAACAACGCGACCTTGCTGGCATGCGGATTCTTTAATTCTGGACTGCGCTTGTTTGATATACGCAACCCGCATCAAGTCAAGGAAATTGGCTACTACAACCCGGCCATGAAGGCCGGCCAAAAGGGTGGCTCCACATTTAATTTGACGGGTAACTGCTTCTCTGCCGATTGGACATCGTCAAGACCTAGGATTGTCAAAGAGCGTGGCGAGATCTGGTTTACGTCTCAGTGTGCCGGTTTCCAGGCGGTCAAGATGAGCTCCTCGATTTATCCCTTGAACTAAGCGCGGGCAGCATCCTGATGCAACAACGGTTGATCCAATGGTTGGGGTGCTTGCTCTTGCTGGTCATGCATCCTGTGGCGAGAGCCCATTCTTTTGGCAAGGTCTATTCCCTGCCCATCCCGCTGTATCTGTATGTGTTTGCCGTATCAATGGCCTTGTTGTGTTCGACCGTGGCGGCGGTGTGGATGCTCCGCAGGCAGGCAGCACATACATCTGCACCTGTGCCGGTTACAGTAAATACCCGCCTGGAGGAGGCCGGTGCGCCGTCCAGTGTATGGGCTTTGCCAGGGCTCGGTGTGTTGATCTTGTGCATGGTGACGGCAGCCTTCGGTGTGGTAAATCCGTTTATCAATATCAGCATGAATCTGTTCTGGATCGATTTTATGCTGGTGCTTTTTTATATCAATTTTTTCACCGATGATTTTGCTTCGCTCAACCCGTGGCGCTGGCTGGCAGGCAGGCTGTGGGGTCGGGCATCCTCCGCTCGCCAGGCTCAACCAGGCCTGGGGTGGCAATTGGTGCCCTTGTTATCGATGTTGGGTTTATTTGCCGTTGAACTATTGACCCATGCCAACCCGCGTGCCTTGGCTTTATTTTTGGTGGTCTATACCCTCGTGACCTTGTATGGAGCCAAGCGCTGGGGTGTTGGCCTGTGGTTTGCCCGCCATGATTTTTTTCAGGTGTATTTTCATCTGTTCAGTTTGAAGCGGCTGCGGGACAGCAAACCGTTGACACATCTGGAGTTGTACATCGTATTTTTTGTGCTGGCGATGACCACTTTTGATGGTTTAAAAGACACCTTGTTGTGGGTCTCCATTTATTGGGGCAAGTTATATCAAGGGGTTTTGAACACGTCGATGGGGCTGGACTACAGCCGGGATTTTGCGTTGCTGCAGCGCCTGTTTACGGGCTTTGAATCCTTAACCCTGATCGTGGCGCCATTTGCGTATATGGCCTTGTTTGCTGCCTTTGCCGGGCTAACTGCCCTGTTGTTGGGTCGACCCCACCAAACGCGCGAACTACTGTATCGCTCCGCTGTGTGTGTTATTCCCGTGGTCATCACATACCACGCGGCCCATTATGTATCACTGTTGTGTGAACAGGCGCTGCAGTTTGTTTTTATGTTGTTTGATCCGATGGGATGGGGTTGGATACCGTCGGTCACTTCGCTGCGTTTGAGCGTGTCGTGGACATTGCCGCCGGATATCGCCTGGCACGCCCAGGTCGCGCTGATCCTGCTGGGGCACGCCTGGAGCGGTGTGTTACTGCATCAACTGATTGCCCGCTACCCGGCCTCCGAGATCCGGACCGGCGCGGCACACGGTATCGCGCTGTCTCTGATGGTGCTGTTGACTACGATCGGATTGTGGGTGCTGTCCTTGCCCATCAATCCGAATTAAGTCATCAAAAACAGGCATCCATCAGGTCGGCCTCAAACACACAGATCGAGTATCTGTAAGTCCAGCATGCGTTGGGCGCGAAGTTGTCCCACCGTAATGGGTTCTTTGAAGGGTATGTTGGTTTCGTCAAGCACGTCGATATATTGATTGGCCACCTGATGAAACGTATGGATACCTACAACCTGCAGCAGTCGCCAGACTGCGGCTTGTTCATCTGTGCTCAGTCTACTGATCGAATTGTGGTTGGCCTGCTCGGATAAAATATACGGTATCCAGACGCAAGGATCAGGACGGTTCGAGAAGCGGCCGAGGTATGCAAAAAATTCTTTGATTTCGTGTGGTTTCAGGCATTCTTTGTCTGCACGAAACAGCAATCCTTTGAGCTGTTTCCACAGGGTTTGCGAGGGCTGGTTGATATACATAAAGTTTAACGGTGAGCAATGGCAAGATTGTAAATTCATGCCGTCTGGCAAACCTTATGAATCCCTTAAAGCGAGGGGTTCCTACCCATTTGGGGCATCTGCATGAACAATGACCCTTCAAGACAATCAAGTCCCTCTTCGTTCGGGTATACGACCCATTTTGCACCGTTGTTTAATGCGTGGCGTATCGCTTAGGGTTCAGCGGTCAGTCCTTATTGATTCGGCTGCCATTCCGTGCAACAGTAAACCCTCTACGTAAAAACCAATCACAATAATCATATGAAACAATCCACTCAGGCATTTACACAGGCACGGGATTTTTTATTGCAACATCGCACCGATTACCAGACTGCCTATCGGGACTTCGCCTGGCCCGTGCTGGACGAGTTTAATTGGGCGCTCGATTATTTTGATGTGATGGCCAATGCCAATACTGCACCAGCGCTGCATATCGTGGGTGAGGACGGTGTTCAGATCAAACGATCTTTTGAACAGATGTCCCAGCGCTCATCGCAAGTGGCCAACTACTTGCGTGCGGTGGGGGTGCGCCGTGGTGACAGCATTTTGCTGATGTTGGGCAATGAACTTGCCCTGTGGGAAATCATGCTGGCAGCTATCAAACTGGGCGCGGTGCTGATTCCCGCGACTTCCTTGCTTACAACTGATGATCTGCGTGACCGCCTGGAGCGGGGGGGCGTCAAACATGTGATCACTGCCAGCTCACAAACCCCCAAATTCGACCCGCTGCCCGGCCACTACACCCGCATCAGTATCGGCGAGCCGGTGTCCGGGTGGCTACGCTTTGAAGAGGCACAAGCGGCGCCAACGGCATTTGCCGCCGATGGGCCCACACAGGCCACCGATCCCTTGCTGCTGTACTTTACCTCCGGAACCACCTCCAAACCGAAGCTGGTGTTGCATACGCATCAAAGTTATCCGGTGGGGCACCTCTCCACCATGTACTGGATAGGTCTCAAACCCGGTGATGTGCATTTGAATATTTCTTCGCCCGGATGGGCCAAACACGCCTGGAGCTGCTTTTTTGCGCCTTGGAATGCCGGTGCTTGTATTTTTATCTACAACTATTCACGTTTTCACGCCCCGGCCTTGCTGGAGGCGTTGGCCGCCAACAAAGTGACCAGCCTGTGTGCGCCACCCACGGTCTGGCGCATGTTGATTCAGGAAGATTTGGCGGCTTACCGCAGCCAGCTGAGTTTGCGCGAGTTGATCGGTGCCGGTGAGCCTTTGAATCCGGAGATCATTGATCAGATACAAAACGCCTGGGGCATCACGCTGCGTGATGGTTACGGACAAACCGAAACCACCGCACAAATTGGTAACCCACCCGGCCAGCCCATGAAGCCCGGGTCTATGGGACGCCCATTGCCCGGATACACCGTGGCCTTGCTCGACGCCGACGGCCACCCCGCTGCCGAAGGCGAGGTCGGCTTGAGTTTGAGCAAACGCCCGCTGGGGTTGATGGTGGGCTATCAGGACAGCCCGGAAAAAACGGCGGAGGTGATGCGTGATGGTCACTACCACACCGGCGATGTCGCAGCGATGGATGCGGAGGGTTACATCACGTTTGTGGGCCGCGCAGATGATGTTTTTAAATCGTCGGATTACCGTATCAGCCCCTTTGAGCTGGAAAGCGTGCTGATTGAACATGAAGCAGTGGCCGAGGTCGCCATTATTCCAAGTCCCGATCCAGTCAAGCTGACCGTTCCCAAGGCATTTGTGATTCTCACCAAACACGCGGTGGGCGATGCCACATTGGCTCAGGATATTTTTGCGTATTCGCGTAAACAGCTGGCTCCTTATAAACGGGTGCGTCGATTGGAGTTTGTCAGCGAGTTACCTAAAACCATCTCCGGGAAAATCAGGCGTGTCCAGCTGCGGGCTGACGAATTACAGATGCGAAAGGCTGGAACACGTGGCGCCATGGAGTATTTTGAAGAGGATTTTCCGGCTCTCAAAATGTCCGCTGAGTAACCGTCAGTTGTATTCATAACGCCAGATTGGCAAAGGGTAGGCGAATGGCGCGTGTTTTTGATTCGATTGATACCTGTCTGGATGATTTGTTTGCAGTCACCGGGCCTGCGGTGGTGATCGGAACCCCTTTGGGGATCGGCAAACCCAATCCTTTTTTGAATCGTCTGTATGCGCGGGTGCGCGACGATACATCCAAGCGATTGCGCATCCTGACGGCTTTGTCGCTTCAAAAACCACAAACCGGCAGCGCACTGGAAGAGGCATTTTTACGGCCTTTTATTGATCGCGTCTTTGACGATTACCCCGAGCTGGATTACGTCACCGATCTAAGGCGCAACCGCTTGCCTGAGAATGTGGATGTGTCGGAATTTTTTTTAAAGTCGGGCGATTATCTGCGTAATGATTATGCGCAAACCAATTACATGGCGACGCACTACACCCATGCAGCGCGCGACATGGTGCTGCAAGGTGTCAACGTAGTTGCGCAGGCAGTGGCCACGCGGGTACGTGATGGGCAGAGGGAGTATTCTCTGTCGTCCAATCCGGATGTCACACTCGATTTATTACCCCTGTTTGAGGCCAGCGGAACTGACGTGTACCGCGTGTTGGTGATCAACCGTCAACTACCATTTATGGAAAACGATGCGATCGTTGACCTGCAGTATATCGATGCCATTGTAGACAGCCCAGACTGCACTCACACGCTGTTTTCTGCGCCGAACATGAGCGTATCGCTGACCGAATATGCCATTGGTTTACACGCTTCCTCGCTGGTTCGTGATGGCGGCACCTTGCAAATTGGAATCGGTTCACTGGGCGATGCAATTGCTCATGGTTTGATTCTCCGTGATCAACACAACAGCGACTACCAAGCGCTGCTCAAAGCCCTGGGCAGCCGTCAGACCGATGCACAACTTGCGCCTTTTGCCAAGGGTTTGTATGGCTGTAGTGAAATGTTCGTCAACGGGTTTATGGAGTTGATGCGTGCCGGCATCATTCGCCGTGCGGTGTACGGACACGCCGGTTTGCAGCGACTGCTCAACGCCGGGCGAATCACCGAACAGGTGTCGTTAGATACCATCGACGCCTTGGTCGAGCAGGGCAGTATTCGCAAGGTCCTGAACCAGGCGGATCTCCAATTGCTGCAGCGATACGGAATTGTTCGCCACTCGGTGCAATGGTCTGGGGAGCAGCTGTTCATCAACGATATGGCTTACCCAGCCCGTACGGACGATACCTCCACCCGTGCAGCCTTGCAGGCCCACGGCTTGGGTGCGCATCTGCAAGGCGGTCACATCATGACCGGCGGGTTTTACCTGGGGCCTCGTGATTTTTATCAGGCCCTGCGTGATTTGACTGATGATCAGCGTGCCCGCATCAACATGACGGCCATCGGTTTTATTAACCAACTGTACGGACAGGACGAACTGGGGCGCGCGCAGCGCAAGGATGCAAGTTTTATCAACACCTGCATGATCATGACACTGCTGGGCGCAGCCGTTTCCGATGGGCTTGAGAGTGGCCGTGTGGTTAGCGGCGTGGGTGGGCAGTACAACTTTGTCGCGATGTCTCACGCGTTGGCTGATGCACAGTCGATTCTGATGCTGCGGGCCACCCGAGATGGCCCGGACGGGCCCAGTTCAAATATCGTATGGAGTTATGGTCACATCACGATTCCGCGCCAACTCCGCGATATTGTGATCACCGAGTACGGCGTGGCACATATCCGGGGCTGCACCGACAGTGAGGTGATCAAACGGCTGCTGGCGATTACCGATAGCCGTTTTCAAGAGGAGCTGCTCGAGGTGGCCAAGGCGAATGGCAAAATCGAATCTTCCTACGAATTACCCCCACAGGTACGCAACAACACGCCCGAACGAGTTGCACAGGCATTACAGGCGGGTCGCCAGACGGGCTTGCTGCCCGAGTTTCCTTTCAGTTGCGACCTGACACCCGATGAGCTGCGGATCGCCAAAGTGCTGCAGCGCATGAAGTCGCTTAAAGCCGACAAGCTGGCGGTGGCTAAGGCGCTATGGGCCAGCCGGGGGCAACAGGCGCCCGCAGGCTGGCTGGAGCGCTTGCAGCTTGATCATCCCCGCACGCTGCAGGATCGCCTCCTGACCCGCTTGTTTATTGCCTGCTGCAACCTTGCGTGATATGCCAATGCATGCCCAAACACGGTAAAATGCGCAGTTAATTCATTTTTACCCAGTAGGCGGTTGGTTTGTCCATTTCCAGCGAAGTTACCCGGCGACGCACGTTTGCCATCATTTCTCACCCTGATGCCGGTAAGACCACTCTGACCGAGAAGCTCTTGCTGTTTGCAGGTGCCATTCAGATTGCCGGTAGTGTCAAGGCCCGTAAAGCCTCTCGGCATGCGACCTCTGACTGGATGGAAATTGAAAAGCAGCGGGGCATTTCGGTGGCGTCCTCGGTGATGCAGATGGAGTATCGCGGGCATGTCATCAACCTGCTGGATACCCCGGGTCACCAGGACTTTTCTGAAGACACCTACCGGGTGTTGACGGCCGTGGATGCGGCCTTGATGGTGATTGATGCGGCCAATGGTGTCGAGCCGCAAACCTTGCGTCTGATCGACGTTTGTCGCGCCCGCAACACACCGATCATGACTTTTGTGAACAAGCTGGACCGTGAGGTACGCGAGCCACTTGAAATTCTCGACGAAATCGAGCGCGTTCTGGGCATCCCCTGTATCCCCTTTGCATGGCCGGTGGGGCAGGGCAAGTTGTTTCACGGTATCTACGATTTGCGCAAAGACCATATGCGGGTGTTCCGACCCGGCGAGCACCGCCGATCCGATGACGAAGACATTATCCCGGGCGCAGACAAGGCGCTGCTGCGTGAGCGTTACGGTGCTGAGTTTGCCAAGGCCGAGCAGGAAATGGAGCTGGTGCAGATTGCTTCTCCTGAATTTGATCAAGATGCATTTTTGGCAGGCAAGCAAACCCCCATGTTTTTTGGCTCGGCCATCAATAACTTTGGCGTCCAGGAGGTGCTTGACGCCCTGGTGGATGTCGCCCCTGCGCCGTCCTCGCGCATGGCAGTCTCGCGTGAGGTCAAGCCCGACGAGCCCAAGTTTTCGGGGGTCGTCTTCAAGATTCAGGCCAATATGGACCCGCAGCACCGCGACCGTATCGCGTTTGTGCGCGTATGTTCGGGCCAGTTCGAGCAAGGCATGCGTTTTAAGGTGCGACGCACCGGCAAAGAGTTGCGCCCCACCAGTGTGGTGACTTTTCTGTCGCAGCGCCGCGACCGTGTGGACCAGGCCTTTGCCGGGGACATCATCGGTTTGATCACCCATGGTGGTTTGCAACTGGGCGACACCATCTCCGAAGGTGAGGCCTTGCAATATACGGGCTTGCCGTTTTTTGCACCTGAAATGTTTTGTACGGTCGAACTGGCCGACCCAATGCGCAGCAAGCAGCTCGCCAAGGGACTGCAGGAGCTGGGCGAAGAAGGTGCGATTCAGGTGTTCAAGCCAGTGGTGGGTGGAGACATGATGTTGGGTGCTGTGGGGCAGTTGCAGTTTGAAGTGGTTTCCCATCGCCTGAAAACCGAATACAGTGTGGATGTGCGCATGGCCCCGGCCCGTTATACGGGGGCTCGATGGGTCAGTTGCGACAACGAGGCCGAGTTGCGTAAATTCATGAATCACAATGCGCAGCGCATGGTCGAAGATGCCGCTCAGACCCACGCGTTTTTGTTCACCTCCCGATTTGATTTGGAGATGACCCAAAAACGCTGGCCGGAGATTCAATTCCACCCCATGCGCGAGCATGCCGGGTTGATGTTGCAAAACGAATAAACGCCACACCTTTTTCCGAAGCGGGGTGCCATGTTAAGACAGACAATCCTCGAATGGTTGGCAACCCGCGTCCGACGTCACTTTACAACCGTCGACGAAATCGATTGTGCCTCGCTCTATCATCTGCTCACCGATGTTGGGGCCTCACCGGCCTGCGGGGAATCACCTGCACAGGAGCTGCTGCTGGTCGACGTTCGCAGTCCGGAGGAGTTTGACGTGAGCCATTTGCCCGGCGCCTTGTCTGGCTACAAAATGGCCGAGATTACTCCCGTGCTGGATCAGCACCCCCACGCCCTGGTTGTTCTATATTGCTCTGTTGGTTGGCGCAGTGCGGCCATGGTGCAGCAATTGCAAATGCGTTATCGCCGCCCCATCCAACTGTTAAATCTCAGTAAAGGCATTTTTGACTGGATTGAGCAAGGTTATCCGGTTTCAGGCATCCAATCACGAGGTCGACTCGTTCATGGATATGGGACACCCTGGAAATACCTGGTGTCTCCGCACAAACGGGCCAAAACCTAAGTACTATCGCATCGTTGCCTAGGGTGCTCCATAAAGATTTTCACCAATAAACGGGACAAGAGGGGTTGCAATGACTTATATGTCACCCGAGCAAATTAAGGCCTATGGCCCATACGCGCTCGAACAAGATGGTCTTACAGCCAAACAGCGAGCCATCGGCCGCATGGAAAAGCTGGGCCTCTGGGACGATCAACAATATCTGGGCCGCCGCTGGCCCATCGGTTGTGTCGCACTGGAAATCACCCAACGATGTAATCTGGATTGCACCTTATGTTACCTCTCGGAAAGCTCCGAGGCGCTTAAAGATATTCCCATGGAGGAAATCTACCGCCGTATCGACATGATCTTTGATCATTACGGACCCAACACCGATATCCAGGTGACCGGTGGCGACCCCACACTGCGAAAGCGCGACGAGCTGATGGCCATCATTCGCCGCATTCGCGAAAAAGGCATGCGCCCATCGCTGTTTACCAACGGTATCAAGGCGACCCGCGATATGTTGGAGGAGTTGTCGCTCAACGGTCTGATCGACGTCGCTTTCCATGTGGACATGACGCAGGAGCGCAAAGGCTACGCCAACGAGGTTGAGCTGAATGAGGTGCGTCTGGAGTATATCGAGCGGGCCCGGGGCCTGCCGCTCTCGATTTTCTTTAACACCACCGTGTATGACGACAATTTCCACGAGATTCCCCAGATCGTCGATTTTTTTGTCCAGCACAGTGATGTGGTGCGATTGGCGTCATTTCAGTTGCAGGCGGATACCGGTCGAGGCGTCTTGGCTGAGCGCGGCTTCTCAATTACGCAGTCGACCGTTGCCGATCAAATCCGCAAAGGTGCGGGGTGTGATATCAACTTTGACATGGCCAACATTGGCCATTCCCATTGCAACCGCTATGGCATGACGTTGGTGGCCAACGGCAAGGTGCATGACGTGTTTGATGAGCCGCAGTACATCCGCGAAGTGATCAAGTCCACTGCCGATGTTCAGTTTGACCGGACCGACAAACGCCGCGCATTGGAGTCATTGGTAGATTGGGCGATCAAAAACCCCAAGTTGCTGCCCTCCGGTGTCAAGTGGCTCGCCAAAAAAGGCTGGCAAATGAAAGGTGATATTTTGCAGGGGGCTGGCAAAGTCAACAAGCTGTCATTTTTTATCCATAACTTTATGGATGCCTGCCACCTTGAGCAAGATCGAATTGATGCCTGCGTCTTTATGGTCGCCAGCCGTGATGGTCCGATCAGCATGTGCCTGCATAACGCCAAACGTGACGACCATCTGCTCAAGCCGATTGAAATTCAAAAAGAGGGTGTGATTCAGTTTTGGAATCCGGTCACAGGTAAGTTCCAAAATAACAAGCCGGACAAAATCGTGGTAGAACATACCCGCAAGACAGCCCGAGGCCGCACCAAGGAAAAGCTCGAAGCAGAGCGTTTGGCGGCGCGTGCGGTCCATGATGCATCCCATAAAGTTGAACCGGTATCCCTCGAGGTATCGGGTCCCAAGTAAACCCATTTGAATCAAAGGTGCTTTGTGAATACATCCCGCCGAACCCTGCTGACTGGCTTGTCCTTGCTAACCCTGATCAGTGCCGTTCCGGGGTGTTCGACGGTGATCCGGGTATCGACCGCTGGTACCGGAGCAGCCTCGATGCAGGTGGACAAGTCCGCCGCCGAGCGTTTATGGGCTGAGGTGCTGGCCGAGCATGTGGACAGTCAGGGGCGGGTTAACTTCAAAGCGTTGGCGCAGCGGCCGGATAAATTAGCCCAAGTGGTGTCGTTTGTAGAAGCAAACTCGCCCGACAATCACCCTGACTGGTACGCCACACCCCAGTCGGTACTGGCTTACCATATCAACGCCTACAACGCCCTGGCGATGTATTCAGTGATTCAGGAGGGCATTCCAGAGGCGCTGAAGGGATATCGTTTTTTCAAGTTCTTTTTCTCTAATAAAGTGATTGTCGGCGGTAAACCCATCTCGTTATATGCCTATGAAAACGAGGTCATTCGCCCTTTGGGAGAACCCCGCATTCACTTTGCGCTTAACTGCATGAGTGTGGGCTGTCCTCGTTTGCCCCAGGTACCTTTCAAGGCGGACCAACTGGATCAGCAGCTTGAAACCGAGGCCAAACGCTTTTTTAATGAAGAGCGTAATGTGAAAATCGATGCAGGCACCCGCTCGGTGGAGTTGTCGGAAATCTTGAAGTTCTACACCGAGGACTTCCTGCGGGTGTCGGGCTCCTTGATCAGTTTTGCCAATCGCTACCGCTCGATGCCTATCCCGGGTAATTATGAAGTACGGTTCCAGACATACGACTGGACCATTAATCGCTGGCCTGATCAACAGAGCTGATCCATCATTCGTCCGTGACTGTTTATAGGAATCCATGCGACTATTTTTAGGGCTTTCACGCTTGTTTTTTTTGGCCTTGATGCTGGCCAGTGCGGTTGGAAAGTTGTTTGACATGCCAGGCTTTTATCAGGTGGTAGCCTCTTACGAGTTGCTGCCCGATGGCTTGGTGGTGCCCGCTGCGTGGGCTTTGACGCTCACAGAATTGGCCGTGGGCCTGGGGCTGATGGTGCCCTTTTTGTGGGTGCGGGTCGCCAGCGCCTTGCCGCTATTGCACCTGTTTTACTTAATGGGCCTGGCATCGGCGTATATGCGGGGATTGGCTTTGCAAAATTGCGGATGTTTTGGGGTGTACTGGCCACGTCCTTTGACCGAATACTCCTTGCTTGAAGATCTCATCTTGCTGGCCTGGGCCGTGGTCTTTTACTCGCTCTCGGCCCGTGACGCCCAGCTGGAGTAACAACCATGCGTGACACAATTGGTTTGTGGCGTGGACTGGCCGGTGCTTTGCTGGTCATGTGTCTGACGGCCTCAGCCCATGCGGTGCAGGTTGATGGTGTAAACCTGCCCGATGAGCTCACCGTGGAGGGCCAGCGACTGGTCCTGAACGGTGCGGGTTCAAGGTTGTACTCGTTCTTGAAAATTAAAGTCTATTCAGCCGGTTTGTATGTACCGGTTAAAACCAGTGATGCACAGGCTTTATTAAATGCCGGCTATCCCCGTGCAGTTCATTTGCAGATGCGGGTCAGCAGCAAAAAAGAAGATGCCATCAAGGCTTGGGACCACTACCTGACACTCAATTGCAAGGCTCCATGCATGCTCACCCCGGAGCGTCGTGCACCATTTTTTAATGCGCTGGCCAGCTTAAAGGAGGGGGATGAGGAAACCTATGTGTTCTCCTCGGCCGGTCTTGAATTAAAGCGCAATGGTGTGCGTGTGGCGATCGTTGATGACCTTGAGCTGGCCCGTACCGTCCTGGCCGGATGGATTGGATCCGAGCCCACCACCGTCGAACTTAAGTCGGCTTTGTTAACAAAGTAGAAATTCAATGTATATTCATGTTTTTGATGATGTTGGATGCCATTGTGTCTGAGGTCGACGAGTTATTAGAGCAGGTGTCGGGTTACTTCTCCGTATTGTCAGAGCCGACCCGCCTGAAAATCATTCACGCGCTGTGTAACGAGGCCAAGTCAGTGAACGATATTGTCGAGGCGGTTAACTCGACCCAGTCAAATGTATCCCGCCATTTGAATCTGATGTATCGCGCGGGCATCCTGTCCCGCAAAAAAGAGGGCACCTTGGTGATTTATCAGGTCAAGGAGCCTACCGTGGTGGAGTTGTGCCGCACGGTCTGTACTCATGTGGCCGCGCGCATGGATCAACATCCAAACGAGGAGATTGATCTGCAGGGCTTTTTCAACGCCGGTGATTTACGCAGCGATTCAGCGGATCAATAACCTCCCGGGTCAGTCCGATGGTCATCAACGCCTGGCTTGGCAACAAAAAAGCCACCCGGGTTGGGTGGCTGTCGTCAAACTTCTCTCAAGTATCCAACCCTGTGCTTGAAAATCAGTCGAACGGTGTGTCCGTGATCAGCTTTTGAGCGATTCAATCAACGCGATATAGTCGTTCATCGCTTCTTCCTTGCTCTTGCCTTCGAGCGCCTTCCAGGCATCGAATTTGGCACGGCCTACGATGTCAGTAAAGCCGGGGCGTTTGCCGTCGTTGTTGCCTTCAGATGCTTGCTTGTACAACGCGTAGATTTTCAACAGAGTCTGGTTGTCTGGGCGTTCCGATAGTTGTTTTGACTCTGCTTGAGCTTTCTCAAAGCGTGCGATTAGCTCGCTCATATGGTCTCCTAATTCTGTGAATGCATTTTGAAGTCAGTACTTCATTGCGTGAAGAACTTACGAGCTATTATAGGGGCAACAATCGGCAATGCGAACCGTAGATGCTTATTTTTGGGGCCTGTGCAGTGAACTCAGAACAAAAGGGTGTGATTTTTACCGATGAACTGTTCCGGTGTGCCGCCCGGCAAATAGCCGATGCACCGCCCAGTGTCTGGGATGAAGTACAAGCCATCGCACAGGTGTTTGACTGCACCCCGGCTCACGTGTTGTGGGTATGTATTGCCGGCTCCGCACGAGGCGCGCTGACGGAGCGGGGAGAGACATGTGAAGGGCTATGTCTTGTGTCATCCAGCGGTTTGCACATCCCGCTGGGTGTGCCCAACCCGCTTAGCACGCTGCTGCATGTTAAAGCGCCTACTGCAATTAACAGCAGGGTGCTTGTACTGCCTCCTGAGGAGGCGGCAGGTTTGGTGCAGGGGATGGCCACCCCTTTAAATGCTTTGCTGGTGGCGGCGATATGGGCGGGTCAAATGGGCGAGGTAGATCTTCCAGCTCTAGTCGATTTGCTTGATCAAGGGGTGCCCGATGTGGACACCCTGATCGAGACCCTGCTGGTGTCAGTCGTTGGAGAGGAACGCCTCGGCCAGGCTTTCAAATAGCAGGCGCGAATCGCCGACCAGGTAGGGGGCAATCAGCGTCATTACGTGATAGGCACCACGTCCCAGCGCTGCACTCATGGCTTTTTCATCATTAAAGTGTCGTGGGTCGCGTACATATTCAAACGAAAGCCAATATGTTGCAACCACCACCATATTGGTCGCCAATGCATGAATCTCGGATGATTTGGCGTTCATTTCACCGGTGGCCGCCAAGTCTTCACATAAGCGCTGGGCAACATCCACCTTATGCGCCAAGATGCGTTTAAAGTGAATTTCCAAGGTACGGTTGCGTGAGAGCAGATCGTTTAAATCGCGGTACAAAAAACGATAACGCCAGATCAACTCAAACGACACCTGCAGATACAGCCAAGCGTCTTCAATATTGGCACGACGGTCTTTGGGGACATCCAGCAGCGCGTCAATTTCTTTTTCGAAATTGGCAAAAATGCTGTTGACGATGTCGTCCTTGTTTCTGAAGTGATAGTACAGATTGCCCGGGCTGATGTTCATCTCGTCAGCAATCACGGTGGTGGTGATATTCGGTTCACCAAACTCATTAAATAGACGTAAAGATAAATCGAGAATACGCTCTCGCGTACGACGCGGTGGCTTGCGCTCCATAGGCTATCGGTCTCCTCGGTGCCGCTTTTGTGAACAGGTTAGTTGAATGTGGTGGCGGCTACCCAAGTAAGCATCATATCCAGACACGTTCGTACGTCAACCGTAAATTGACCTACGAACGTACTTTTTTTGCTCAATGGGCCGCAATGATGGAGCTTTAGGCGGCTCGGCGGGTTTTGCTGATACGAACGTAGCGATCAAGTTGCACCAGTGTGTCCTCGAGGTGATCCATCTTCGACACAATAGACCCGGCCCGAGCAGGGCGGGGGGTCAACTGACGAATCAATGTCAGCCCCGGATCACGCAGGAGTTCCAGATTTAATGACAGGCCGACCTTTTCGAGTTTTTCGGCCAGGTCGTGGCGACGGGCCCATAATTCTTCACGGGTACGCTGATAGGCATGCTCACACAAACGACGACGGCTAGCGTAGCTGAATGGATTGGTAAAGAAGAACTGCCCATCACCGTGTTGCGGTTCAAACAGCACGATATCGCTGTTTGGGTAGACATGCTGGTAGCGCTCCATGCCAATCTCCATCCGGGAGTGGATAATGGAGCGGAAGGTCTGAGACAGCACAATCGGCAAGCCACCTTCAATGAGGCGTGAGTTGCTGTGTTTTGATTTGGTTCGACCACGTGGGTTCATGCGGTCGTCATACGGCACCAGCGGGTTTAAGCACAGCAGCAGGTCCACGCCCTCCTTAAGGGCGATGGAGGCATGAATGGTTTTTTTCAGTGCGCCATCGACGTAAAAGCGGTTGTCGATTTTAACCGGGGGAAACAGTCCGGGCAGGGAGGCGGACGCCTGTACCGCACGGGAAATCGGCACATCGTCGTGACCAGGCATCCCGAAGGGGATGGACTCACCAGAGTCCAGGTCGGTGGCAACCAGCACCAGACGCGTGTTTAGGTTGCGAAAATCGTTGGTACCACCGCCTTTGGCGATCAGATCGGCCATCCACCGGTGCAATTCGTCACCGTTGAACAGCCCGGTTGGAATTGCACCGCCCAGGCGTTCGAGCGCACTCATCAGGGTGGCACCGTCTCGCAGAAAATAATCAGAGGCCGCCAGGGTCAGCAGGCCGGGAATACGCTTGAGCCGTCCCCAATACTCTTTGAGCGCAGGGCGCATCAGCTTGGAGGGGTCAAACGCAAATTCCTTGGGTTCACCATCAATAAAAGGACGGCAAATTTGCATGGGTGTCAGAC
>DAITMV010000009.1:0-34438 GCA_036834985.1 Burkholderiaceae bacterium
GATGATCCGGGTAGTCCATCTCTTTGAGCCACGCCATGGCTACGGATGCAAACGCCTCGTTGATTTCAACCAGATCAATGTCGCGCATGGTCATGCCAGCGCGTTGCAAGGCGCGACGAGTTGCAGGAATGGGCGCGGTTAGCATCCAGATCGGGTCATCACCCATCACACTGAGATGGTGAATACGCGCACGCGGCTTGAGCCCATACTGCGCAACAGCTGCTTCAGAGGCCAGCAACAAGGCCGCTGACGCATCACAGGTTTGACTAGAGACGGCGGCTGTTAATGAACTGTCGGGCTCCAACACCTCCAGCGTGGCCATTTTTTCCAATGAAGTATCACG
This sequence comes from Burkholderiaceae bacterium, assembly GCA_036834985.1. Taxonomy (GTDB): domain Bacteria; phylum Pseudomonadota; class Gammaproteobacteria; order Burkholderiales; family Burkholderiaceae_B; genus DAITMV01. The sequence goes on from DAITMV010000009.1 coordinate 344, forward strand.
CGGTGTTTCATCGTGTATAACACCTGCCAGTGGAATAATTTCCCGATCAAAACGTCCTTCACGAATCGCACGAAGCGCACGTGAGTGACTTTCCAATGCATATTGCTCCATATCGAGCCGAGAAAAGCCCCATCGCAGCGCGATCTGTTGAGCCGCATGAAATTGCGACACAGGCTGATCGCCAAAGCGGGCCTTCCAGCCGGTGCTCCCGGAAAACGGATCATTGAAACCCAGCGGTACGGCAGCTGTCATGGCAGAGGAAATGGGGATCTGCGTCATCGTTTGAACGCCGCCGGCAATCACAACATCCTGCTGGCCACTCATAATGGCCTGCGCCGCAAAATGCACAGCCTGTTGTGATGAGCCACACTGCCGATCAACGGTCACCCCCGGCACTTCCAAGGGCATGCCGGCAGCCAGCCAACTGGTGCGGGCAATGTTGCCGGCCAACGGTCCGATGGTGTCCACACAACCAAAAATGACATCGTCGTATCGCTCAGCGGGAATCGGATTTCGCCCAACCAACGCTTTAATAACATGTGCTCCCAAGTCGGCCGCATGGATAGCAGATAATCCGCCCTTGCGCTTACCCGTAGGAGATCGAACCGCGTCAATAATGTATGCAGAGGTCATTGTGTTTTACTGAATAAAAGTATGTTCTGGGCCGATACAGGCATCTGCTGCAAATAGGGTGTGGGCGATTCGCTCTTTGTGAAATCCGCGATCCCCCCAGGCTGCATCCAACGCCCAGGCGCGTTTCATGAAAATCTGCAAATCCATTTCCCAGGTATAGCCCATGGCGCCGTGTACCTGTATGCCGTTTTTTGCGGCCATCCATGCGGCTTCGCCTGCAGCCAGCTTGGCATGCGAGACATATACTTCACGCATAGTGTCGTGTTGCAGGCTGTAGGCGGCTCGATACAACACGGGGCGCGCAAACTCATAGGCCACGGCCACATTGGCCATCAAATGTTTAACGGCCTGGAAGGAGCCAATCGGCTTACCAAACTGTTTGCGTTCTGCGCTGTAGTCAACGGACAAATCAATCATGCGTGTCGCCAGACCGAGTAGCTGAGCGGCTGTACAGACGGCTCCTCGCTCCATGACATCAGCCCACAGGGCCTTGCCCTCCACCGCATGGGCCACCTGGGTTTGCGAGGTTGGAGTCCATTGGATTTGATAGAGGCGACGGGCAGGATCAACGCTAGGGTTCAGTGTCATGGTGACAAACTGCGGGTCAACACAATGCACCTCATCACCGTGCGGTAATATCAATAGGTCAGCAACATGTGCGTCGGCCACCAAAGCGTGCGCCGGATGCCCCACTGCGATCCGAGCGGAGCCTTCAGCAATTTTGGGTAGCCATGTGTCTTTGAGCGATTGGTGACCAGGGAGCGCCTTGAGCAACTCAACCGCCAGATAGGCGGTGGATAACAACGAATCCCGAACACCAAAATAACCGACCTCCTGCGCCATTAACACCCATTCAAGATCGCCCAGCCCCATGCCACCGTATGACTCTGGCACTGACAAACCCAGCAGGCCTTGATTGGCCATATTGGCCCACAAATCAGCAATCCGTTCGTTTTCGTTTTCCCACACCTCACGCAACTTTTCAGGTGTAGCCTCAATCATGAAAAAGCTTCGAATGGTGTCGCGAAACAGAAGTTGATCTTCAGTGAAAGTAAAGTGCATGACTGCCCCGCTTAGGATTTGGGCATCCCGAGCATGCGCTCAGCGATGATATTGCGTTGAATTTCATTGGTACCCGCATAGATGGGCCCCGCCTGGGCAAACATAAAGCCATCTAACCAGTGACCGACATCACCAGCGGCCGGTGCGTGCGGCAACAGTTCGGCCCGGGCACCGAGAATATGGAGTGCGGTTTCATGCATCTGCTGATCCAGCTCTGACCAGAAAATTTTATTGGTACTGGCTTCAGCGCCAATCTTTTTCCCTTCCTGCAACAGGCTGGCGGTGCGGTAGGTTGACAGGGCATAAGCCTGTGCCCGCATCCAGCAGTCCATCACGGATTGCCGTATGGCTGGATCTCGATCTGCGCTGTGTTGGTTGGCCTTATACAAATTAACCAGGGCCTGTGCAGTGCTTTGGAAACGTGCGGGTGAACGCAACATCAAACCACGCTCAAAACCAGCCGTGGCCATGGCGACATGCCACCCTTCTCCTTCGCCAGCCAGGCGGTTTTCAACGGGCACCTTGACATCATCAAAGAAGATTTCGGCAAAGCCGGTTTGCCCGTTGAGTTGTCGAATTGGCCGCACGGTGATGCCGGGCAAATTCAAGGGCACCAGAATAAATGTCAAACCATGATGACGCTGGGACTCTGGATCGCTGCGGAACAAACCAAATAACCAGTCAGCCCACACTGCACGAGTTGACCAGATCTTTTGACCATTGATCACATAGTGATCGCCATCACGCAGCGCCTTGCAACGAATGGCTGCCATGTCCGAGCCGGCGTTAGGCTCGGACCAGCCTTGTGCCCAAATGTCTGCACCCGAGGCAATACGTGGCAAAAAGCGCTTTTTCTGCGCCTCGGTGCCATAGTCCATCAAGGTAGGGCCCAGCAAAAAAACACCGTTTTGATTCACACGCAACGGCGCCTGTGCGCGCCAGTACTCTTCCTCAAAGATCAGCCACTCCACCAGATTGCAGCCCCGTCCGCCCAACTCTTTGGGCCAGGTCACCATACTCCAGCGACCGGAAGACAAGGTCTGCTCCCACTCGCGGTGCTGTGCGAATCCTTCTTTGGTATCGAAACTGCTCAGCGGCTTTTTTGGAACATGGGCTGCCAGCCATTCCCTGATCTGCGCCCTGAAGGCTTGTTGTTCTTGTGTGTAGCAAAGGTCCATCATGGTCTTACCTCGTGCGCCCGGTTTCTAGTTATTGGCAAAGTGCGCCGTTCTTTTTTCGACGAAGGCCTGTCGTGTTTCAGCTGATTCAGCATGCATGTAGGCTTGCAAGGTAAAGCCTTGCTCCCATCGGTATTTATCTTCCAGATTGCCGTCTTCAATCCCGTTCAGAGACTCCTTGGCCAGTCGAATCATCGCTGTACTCTTTTGAGCAATCGTTTGGGCGATATTTAATGCGGTGTTGCGTAATTGATCTTTGGATACCACCGCCTCGATACTGCCCAAGCGATAGGCCTCCTGCGCCGTAATGGGTTGCCCGGTGAAATACATCATTCTTACTTTCTGGACCGGGAACAAGCGTTGCAGATGAGCCCCGCCCCCCATGGCACCGCGATCCACTTCCGGCACACCAAAAGTTGCGCATTCAGAGGCCACCACGATATCCGCAGCACCTGCAATACCAATCCCGCCACCCAATACAAAGCCATGTACTGCTACCACCACGGGTACCGGGTTGCGGTGGATCGCTTCAAAGGTGTTGTAGTTACCTGCATTGACCGAGACAATGCGCTCTGGCTGCTCATTGAGCTCCTTGATGTTGACCCCGGCACAAAAGCCTCTGCCCTCAGAGCGGATCACGATCACCCGAACATCGTCTCGCCCACCCAGCGACTTGATTTCTTTGGCCAGCCCATGCCATTGCGCATCTGACAAGGCATTGACGGGTGGCTGGTTGATCACCAGTTCAGCGATCCCTTCGTGGATCTGGGTAAAAAAAGGTGAGGTCATGCGGCAATCTCGGTAGAGTGTTCTTGGGGCCTGGCGGATACGCCACTTAAGGCGCTCAATCGCTCGCTGGCTTGAGCAATGATCTGTTCAATCAACTGGGCGCAGCTGGGTAACTCGGCAATGGCAGCAGCCGCCTGCCCGCTGGGCAATACACCATGATCAGGATCACCATGCACCATGGCGGTTTGAATAATGACCGGAGCATTCGAAGCCATCAGCACCTGCGTTAACGGTACCTCCTGATTCCCGAATGACTGTGCAACGATCTTGAGGATGTCACGGACCCCCATACCGGTTTGGGCTTTCCATCTCAGAGCATTGGCAAACGCAATCCAGTAACGCTTCAATAAAGAAGCGCGTTCAAGCTCTAACAAAAATGGGTTGTCGATCATGCGTTGAGGCAACCCATCAAGTGCAGTGGAGGCGCGAATATGCGCAGCATCCTGCACCGCGAGATAGCGTTTGAGGGTTTCGGCTGGAACCGGGGAATCACTGGTCATTAAAAACCGGGTACCCATGGCGATGCCCGACGCGCCAAAGGCCAATGCGGCAGCCAGTCCTCGACCATCAAAAAAGCCACCTGCAGCGACCACGGGCACCTTGACCGCGTCAAGCACCTGCGGCAACAAAATGGTCGAGGCAACATGCCCCGTATGACCGCCCCCTTCGGAGCCTTGTACGGTCATAATATCAGCGCCCATTTGAACGGCCTTGGTGGCGTGTTTAACAGCACCCACCGTCGGCATACAGAGAATATCGGCCTTTTTAAAACGGGCGATGGTCGCTTTGTCTGGCCCTCGGCCATAACTGACCGCGCGAATATGTTTGCGGTATTGGATGGCCAAATCCACCACTTGCGCGGCGTTCGGCTGAAACATATGAAAGTTGATGCCAAACGGTTGATCAGTTAACTCGATGGTTTGTCTGATCTGAGATTCCAGCGCATCAGCAGGTATCGTTGCGGCCGCCAAAAAACCGAAGCCACCAGCGTTGCACGTCGATGAGGTCAGGCGGGCATCGGCCACCCATCCCATGGCGGTTTGTACCACCGGCACCTGGCAGCCCAGGGCTTGAGTCAACCGGGTGTTGAATGCAGGATGCATCATGAGGCATCCTTATCCGACGGAGTACCCGATTCTTTCTGTGATGAGGCCATTGACTTGGCATCAAAGCCTGCGAGCTTGTCGCCCGAAATCAGTTCATTGTGGGCATGAGCAAAGTGGTGCCATGCAAACGCGGCATCCATACCCGCACGTTTGCCCTGCAAGTCCTCCACATGGTTGATGGCTTGCTTAGTCAAGGCCAGGCCCATGCGGGGCATGGTTGCAATTCGTGTAGCCATGGCTGTCGTTATCTCGTCCAGCTCATCGCGGTGCACCACTCGGTTGACCATGCCCATCTCAAACGCACGCTGGGCGGACATTTTGTCACCGAGGAATAAAAACTCTTTGGCGATGCGGGGGTTCAGTTCATAGGGATGCGCAAAATACTCGACACCGGGAATACCCATGCGCACCACCGGATCAGCAAAGTACGCATCGTCGGAGGCAACGATCAAATCACATACCCAGGCCAGCATCAAACCACCGGCAATACAGGCACCATGCACCATGGCAATCGTGGGCTTGGGTAAATCACGCCAGCGGCGGCACATTCCCAAATATACTTCTTGCTCACGTGCGTATAAAAACTCACCACCCGGTTTGTTGGTGTGGTCATACCACAAGGATTCACGATCGAAGGTTTCGTGAATATCCCGACCAGGGGTACCAATGTCATGGCCTGCGGAAAAATGTTTGCCCGCCCCGCGCAACACAATCACTTTGACGGCATCATCATTGCTGGCCCGTTTAAAGGCATCATCCAGCGCATAGGTCATTTTTGAATTCTGCGCATTGTGATACTCGGGCCGGTTCATGGTGATCCATGCAATTGGACCGTTGACGTCATACATCACAGGCGGGGATACCGTGTCCATCGTTCGAATCCCGGGATCAGTCACTGAATTCATGCGGTCACTCCCTCCAGTACCGGGTTGTGCTTGATCACAGTGGCCCGCAAGTTATGAGGGTCCAGACGCTGGATAATCTGCATCTGCGCCTGGGTGGGCAACGGGGTGACGAGGACCTGCTCACCGGCGATCAAAGGAAACCCCGTTTGATCCTGTACCTGTACCAGCGATACGCCAGGATGCAGGGATCGAACCCGTATGGCATGGTCAGGCCCTTGAAAATCCATCACGCACAGGTCTGTGACAATCAAGCGGATTTCCATAAAATCCTGTTTGACCCCAACAGGCCAGCGCGCGGGGTTATAACCTACACTGCCAACCATATCCACTTCGTTCTCTACAAACACACGACGTGAGTGAGCGGGTATAAACATTGAGTTGATGTGATTAATGCTGTTTCCGGGAAAGCCGCGCACGCCGAGCATTTGAACCTTGGGCTTTTCAAACACGCCGCCCAGGCAAGAAATATTGCCTTGGCCATACCGATCAATCTGGGTGGGCGTTACCATCGCGTGACGCTTGCCCCGCCAGACCGTATCAAATACACGCTCAAAGGGCATGTAACCGGCAGGCTTGAATTCAAAGCCCTCCAGCGGTCCGCGACGCGGCCCTAGGGGAACTGGCTCTTCCATCAGGTAAGCCTCGCTGTCGGTCATCAACAAGGCCGGGTTATGCGTCAGCTTGGCCAACCCTGCCGCCAGACGCGGCACAATCCCGATACCTGAGGCCAACACCTCGCCGTCGCCTTGCCATGCCGTGGATGCCGCCACAATCAGCATATCAATCCAGGTGATTGGAGTTGTCATGGTGTGGTCCTCAGAAGACGGGTAAAGGCAGTGATTTGATTGCGCTCAAACCGCCCACGTGTTGTTGATAGGCCGCTTCATCACCCCGCACATAGCGATCGGCATAGGCCGAAAATCCGGAATCGTCCGTTGCGCTGGCGCAATAGGTTTTTAGGTGCTCAAGGTCCCAGCCATATGTGGGCGCACAGGAGGTCGGATGTGCACCGCCGGGGGCTGATACCACACCCGTGACCAGGAAACGCTCAAAATAGTTGGCTTTAGCGGTTGCGCTGTGCTGGTCGGCCATGCAATCGACGACTTGTTCGCAACTGACAAAACATTGTTGGGCTGCACGGGCAAAATGCGCATCAAAATAAGGATCGGGCCCGTAAATCTGTGTGTTGCCCAGGCGATCGGAGATATCGACATGCAGCAGGGCTACGTCCAGCTCAATGGCCGGCATCGCCAGCAGCACCTCTGCATCATCATAGGGCGACTGAATGGTTTTAAATGCAGGGTTAACGGTGGTCACATCCGTGGCCAAACCCACCCGTGTCGGCAAAAACGGCAAACGCATACCGGCGGCTTTCAAACCCCACTGCAGCATGCCTTCGTCCAGTTCACAGACTTGAACCGCGCCAGATTCACGCGCTTTGCGGAACCAAGGTTCTAACGGAATGACATCTAACGAGACAAAACCATAGATGAGTTTTTTGACTTTGCCAGCTGCATACAACATGCCGATTTCAGGACCACCATATGCAACCACGGTCAAGTCCTTCAAATCGGAGCGCAGTATTTCCCGGATCAAGGTCATCGGTTTGCGACGGGGGCCCCAGCCACCCACCCCGATGGTCATGCCGGACTGCAAACGTTCGACCACTTGTGCTGCGGTCAGTGTTTTATCCAAGGGCTTATTCATGCTCACTCCTTAAACCCCACACTGAAGTCATGCCCCCACAAACTGACTGCCGTAAATTCACTTTCCTCGTGGCCACTCCAATCGACATTCAGCCCGTCGTAGCCATATTCGATATCAAAACCGCCCGGGGTCTTCATATAAAAAGAAATCATGCGGTCGTTCGAGTGCTGCCCCAAAGTGGCCGACAGTCTGATCTTGTGCTTGAGCAACCGGTCATAGGCGTAGCCCACCTCAGCCATGCCCTGCACTTCCACCATCAAATGCACACACCCTGCAGGATGAGGAGCCCCCATCAGTGCCAGACTGTGATGTCGAGCATTGTTGCAATGTAGGAAATAAATCGGAATGGTTGGGGCCCCTGGTGCAGGGCAAAAGTTAAATACATCCGAAATTTCAAAGCCCAGTACGTCCCGGACAAATGCAAGCGTTTGTTCAAAAGCCGGTGCGGGCAATACCGTATGGCCCATCCCCATGTCACCCGTGACAAAACCGCTGACACCTTGTGGCGATACAAACCGCCTGCGATCGGACTTGATACCCCACACCAATTCATGCCGGTTACCCGAGGGGTCGTTGACCACCAGCACGCCACTGACTCGGCGATTGGCGCACAGGGCCTCATCTCCGCGCTGCACGTCCAGCCCGCGACTGACAAGCGCCGTCGCAGCCTCCTCAAAATCACGTTGTGTGGACAAAGCCCATCCTGAAGCGACGTAGCGATTGGTCGCGCCGCGTTGCACCAACAGGCGATACGGATGCTCATCCATCTTCAGTCCCAGGACCCCCTCTGCAAAGGGCTCAACCTGCATACCCAAGACATCCGACCCGTAGGCTGACCATACGGACAGGTCTGTTGACTCGACTACCACATACGCCAGCGACTGAATATTGATCATTTGCACCCGCACCTTGCACTTTGATTGACTATGGATGCATTGTGCGATTTGTGTCATGAGGCGGCATCGTCCAATAAGACTACGCCTGATCAAGGCGCCCCTCCGTCAATCCAGCCCCCTTGTTGAGTCAACGCCGTCACACCTAGTTCGCTTGGACGATGTACCTGCCGATAACTCATGACACGCTTGCCCGAACACTTTTTTATACATCTGAGTTGACGTTCAGGAACCAAGCTCCATGAGAATGCCCGTTGAACAACATGCTTTATTTAAAGCGCAGGAACAATGGTCCGACTGGCGGCCTTCGGTGCCTGCAGCGATGACCATTCACGATGAAAACACCTTGAACTGGCATGCAGTCAGTGACGTGATCGTGGTGGGCATGGGAGGCGCAGGGGCTGCGACGTGTGTCCAGGCACTGGAAGACGGCTTGCAGGTTGTCGCCTTGGAGCGTTTTGAGGGGGGTGGCTCCACCACCATGAATGGTGGCATTTATTACGCAGGCGGAGGCACGCACATCCAGCAGGCCGCGGGAGTACAGGACAGTCCGCAAGCGATGTTCGATTATCTGAAGCGGGAAACTGGCGGCGTTGTCAGTGACCGCACCTTGATGAACTTTTGTCAAAGCAGCGCCAGCACCCTGAGCTGGCTGGAACGCCACGGGGTACGCTTTAAACCATCGCTCTACAACAAAAAAACATCCTATCCGCCGCTGGATTACTATCTATATCACTCGGACAGTTCGATGTCTGGCGGCTACGCCGCGCACACGCCGCCAGCGGCTCGCGGTCACAAGGTGTTTTCAGAGTATCGAAGCCAGTCTGCACTGGGCTTTGGCAAAGACTTATATGAACCACTTCGCAACAGCGCCCTTAAACAAGGGCTATCGCTGTACACCCACTGTGAAGTCACCCGCTTGGTCTGCAACCCACAAGGGCGTGTGATCGGTGTACAAGCCATGCATTACCCCAACGAGGCGCCCAAAGCACGGTCACATCATCGCTGGGTCCGCTGGGCTAACGTCCTTCAGACCACCCTGCCCCCTACGTTTCCAGGGGGTCAACTGCTACTTGGGCTGGCCAACTGGGCGCGCCGGCGGGCCGACGCCTTGGCTTTAAAATATCGCATCCCTATCTACCTGCGAGCAAAGGCAGGGGTGTGTTTGACCACCGGAGGCTTTGTATTTAACCGCGATTGGGTCAATCGATTGGCACCGGTGTACAACCAGGCCATGCCCTTGGGTAACGCGGGAGACGATGGCAGCGGCATTGCGTTGGGCGTGAGTGCAGGTGCTGCAACCGACCGAATGGACCACTTGAGCGCATGGCGATTCATCAACCCACCGTCAGCGTTTTCAAAAGGCATTCTGGTGAACCAGCACGGCCAGCGAATGGTGGATGAAACCAATTACGGTGCAGCCTTGGGCTATGCGATGTGCCGCCATAACAACGGGAAAGGTTGGCTGATCGTGGACCACAACCTGTACCGGCTGGCAAAACACCAAATCAGACACGATGGCTTATTACCGTTTCAGCGTGATCCGGCGCGTTTGCTGATGATGTTTGCCAGCGTCAAGGCAAACACTGTTGCCGCGCTGGCAGACAAGCTGGGTATCGATTCAAACGCCTTGGCACGCACGGTGGCCGCCTACAACCAAGTCAGCGCCGATCATTCGATGGATAGGTTTGAGAAAAATCCCGCAGACTGTGTCCCCTTGGTCAAAGGACCGTTTTACGCCTTTGACATGTCAGTGCACAGCCGCTTGTTCCCCTTACCCAGCATTACCCTGGGAGGATTGCGGGTGGACGAACAAACCGGTGCGGTGCTCAATACCCACAACACACCCATCCAGGGCCTGTACGCCGCCGGACGCACGGCTGTGGGTGTATGTTCCCACCTGTACGTCAGCGGCCTGTCCGCCGCTGATTGTATCTATTCAGGCCGACGTGCAGCTCGCAGCCTGGTGGCTCAAGTCACGCAGTGATCGCTTGAGGATTTTGCCGGAGGCGTTACATGGAAACTCAGTCACAAATTCCACGTAACGCGGCACTTTGTAATTGGCCATGTTGTCACGACACCACTGGATGAGCTCCTGATCGCTCATGGACTGCCCCGCAGACAACATCACAAACGCTTTGCCTACTTCACCCATACGTTCATCCGGTACGCCAATCACCGCCACCTGACTGATCTTCGGATGATTGGACATGAGCTTTTCAATTTCGGCAGGGTAGCAATTAAATCCCCCCACGATGTAAAGATCTTTGAGTCGATCGGTAATTTTCAGATAGCCCGCCTCATCCAGAATACCCACATCCCCGGTGTGCAGCCAACCGTCTGCATCCACAGTGTCTTCCGAGGCCTTGGTATCGTCCAGATAACCGAGCATTACATTGTGTCCCCGAACACAGACCTCACCGGGCTGCCCCGCTGCCAACACCGCCCCCTCCGGCGATACGATTTGTATGTCGACGCCAGGGATAGCGCGACCGCAGGTGGTCGCAACCGTCACAGCGTCATCGTCGGGGGAACACATGGTCACCAGACCGCAGGTTTCCGTTAAACCATACGCAGTGACTACCACCTTAAAGCCCAGACGTTTACGCATTTTTTCGATCAGTGACGGCGCAATCGTCGATGCCCCCGTCGATGCGGCCCGCAAAGACGACAAATCGGTTGAAGCCAAGCCAGGATGATCCAGCAAGGTCTGGAACAAGGTAGGCGGACCGGGCAATACGGTAATACGGTCTGCCTGAATGCGACGCAACACCGCTTCGGAATCAAACACGGCATGAGGCACCATGGTGGCGCCCGCAATCACGCAGGCCAGCCATCCGGCCTTGTATCCAAACGCATGAAAAAACGGGTTGACAATCAAATACCGGTCCTGTGTATTCAAACCCACCAGTTCTCCCCAGCAGGTATACAACCGAATATTTTGCTGATGACTGGTCATGACACCTTTGGGATAACCCGTGGTCCCGGACGTAAACAAAATATCGCAGACATCGTCAGGCTGAACCTGCGCCATCCGTTGATTCAGCGTCAACTCCGGACACGCTCCGGCACGCGCCAACAAATCCGTCCATGACATATAACGGTCATCGCCGCCACACGCCCCAAAACACACCACCGTCTGTACACTCGGTGGCAAATAATCACGAATCATCAGGGCATAGTCAACACCTAAAAACTGCCCCACACAGAACAAGACCTTGGCGCCGCTGCGACTCAGAATGTACTGAACCTCCGGGCCCTTCATGCGGGTATTGACCGGCACCAATACGGCACCCACACATTGGGCTCCCAAGGCTGCAATCACCCACTCATGACCGTTAGGCGCCCAGATCGCAACCTTGTCGCCATGCCCAACCCCCAGGCTGATCAGCGCACGCGCGGCCTTTAATGCGTAACCGTGTAATTGCCCGTAAGTCAGATGAAGATCACCGTCTTCGATCGCCATATGATTGGGATACTGACCCGCCGTCCGTTTGAGAACAGCGGCAAGGGTATGGACCTCAGACACAAGGCGCTCCTTTAACAAAAGCTTAATCGGGAAATCGGACGCGAATTACGTCACTGCGCGGATACGCCTGACACGCCAACGTCCAGCGCTTGGCCAGGTCAGATTCTCCCAGCACTTCGTTATGTTGCAGATGCAGATCGCCTTCAAGCTGTGTACACATGCAGGTGGCACAGGCCCCCACCTTGCAAGAGTACGGTGCAAATAAATCCGCCTTGAGCATCGCGTCAAGCAAGGTTTGGTGAGAGTCACATTGCAATTGGTGGGTTTGACCATCCAGCTCGACAAACAAGGTCGCAGGGGGCGTGTCGGATGACTCAAAAACGGGAGCATCCGTGCTGCCTTCCTCAGGCAAGGAGACAAAACGTTCCACATGCACCAGATGATCCGGCACCTTCAGCGACGACAAGGCCGCGACGGCAGAATCCATAAATGCCCCCGGCCCGCAGATAAAGCTCTCATGCAAGCCACGCGGGTTAGCCAGTTGTGTAAACGGCCGAGCCAGTGTCGCCAGTTGTTCCACACTCGGAATACCTTGTACCGAATCGAGCCAATGCAAGACCGTCAGCCGTGTTGGATAAAGGGTGCCCAGCGCTTTGAGTTTGTCTTTAAAAATAACGGAGCGGTCGTCCCGGTTGGCATAAATCAGTACCACATGAACATCGCTGGTTTGCAGCGCCGTCTGCAAAATCGAAAAGACCGGCGTAATACCGCTTCCGCCCGCCCATAACAGCAGATCGTTACTCAGTTGCCGCGGCGTAAATACACCCGCTGGTGGCAACACCTCGACCTCATCACCCGCCTTGAGCTGATCACAAATCCAGTTTGAAGCGCGTCCATCCAGTACCCGTTTAACCGTTACTTTGGGCGCCTCATCAATCGACGGAGAACTGGCCAGCGAATAACAGCGCGGCAGGTGCTTGTCACCATTAGGCACTCTTAAGGTCAAAAACTGTCCAGGCTTGTACTTAAATAGTGAATCGAGTGATTGCGGAATATCAAAGATGATGGATTTGGCATCGGCTGTTTCCTCAACAACCGATTTGATTTTGAGCCGGTGATAGGCGGTCGTGCTCATGCTGCTTTTACATCCTGTTGATAAGCATTTTTGTGGGTATCTAGGGTTTGATGCCTCAACGCAATGTGACGGGCCGACAAATAACCAAACGTCATGGCAGGCCCCAGGGTCGCACCAGCGCCCGGATAAGAGGCGCCCATTACGGAGGCAGCACTGTTCCCCACGCTGTACAAACCATCGATCACACTACCGTCTTCACGCAGTACTTGCCCATGTGCGTTGGTCAACAGCCCTCCCTTGGTGCCGATGTCGCCGGCATCAATCGGGATGGCATAAAACGGCGCCTTCACGAGCGGCGCCAAACACGGATTGGGCTTGACGTTGTTATCACCGTAGTACAAGTCATACGCGTTGCTGCCTTTGCCAAACTCTTCATCCACCCCTGTAGTGGCGTAGTGATTGATGCGTTGGACACTGGCCTGCAAACCCTGCGCATCCACACCAATTAACTGAGCCAGCTGGGGCAGGCTGTCAGCTTTGTAATAGACCTTGTTTCGCCAGTTCGACGGCAAACCTTTGTCAGACATCACCGAGCCGGGCATCAAGGGGCCAGCGTTGTACTTGTGGCGAAAGCTCGCATCAAAAATCATCCAGGCGGGTAAATTGGCCTGAGTCTTGGCGTGGTCGTCATACATCGCTTGGACAAAACCCAAGTAATCCTGAGCCTCGTTAGCAAAACGCTGACCCAGACGATTCACGATCAAGCAGCCGGGCAAGGCCCGTTCGGAAAACAGCCCCCGTTGTTTTTCTTCACCGGGCACATGGACTGTAGGTGTCCACCAAGCACGATTCATCAACGCCGTTGATGCACCCTGACGCATCCCGGCCAAGATGCCATCACCCGTGTTATTGGGAGGTGTTGCGCTCCATTGAGCGTTTGTCGGCTGAGGCAGGTAGGTTTCACGCATCAACTGATTGCGTTCAAAACCGCCGCAGGCAATCACCACCGCCTTGCGCGCCGCCAGCGTCTTGGAAACACCGTGGTCGCTGACTCGTACACCCGTCACCCGGCCGTCGTGGACCACCAAATCACATAGCGCTGTATTTAAACGAATGGGAATGTCGCGATCCATCATGGACCGAGCCAACGCGGCCATCAACGCATTGCCTAAACCCAGGCGGCGATCGCGTTTGCTCTTAAAACGCCACGGCCAGTCGAACCAATAACGCAATCCCGTTTTAAGCGCCAACCAAATCCAACCTGGGGTGCGCGCCAACAATACATGTGCCTCAATACTGGTTAATGCCATACGCCCAAAGGCCAATACACCCGGGGACGGCTCACGCAATTTGAGGAAGTCATCCCCCAGCAGGCGCGCATCAAATGCAGCAGGATCTAAGGCCCGACCACCTGTTTTGGAACCTGGCAACGATTGATAATAATCAGCGTAAGTGACCACCGTGTTGTAACGCACATGGGTTTTGCTCTCCATGTACTCCAGCATGTCGGCTGCATGGGTGACATACGCCTGTAAACGATCGTCTGACACCTCTCCTTGGGTTGCTGCTTTCAGGTAACTCAGGGCCTCAGACTCGGAATCGTTAATGCCAGCCGCCTTCATTTTTTTATTGTTGGGGATCCAGATGCCCCCACCCGATACCGCTGATGTGCCGCCGTATTGGTCTGACTTTTCAATCATCACCACCGACAAGCCCAGATCATGGGCACAGAGGGCCGTGGTCATGGCCCCAGCCCCTGAGCCGACAATAATCACATCAACAGTATCCTGGTTCATACCGCAGCGTCCTTGTTCTCCAGACCACACAAAACGCCGCCGTAGTTGCGTCCGTTGTTTTCAGCATAGTTGGCAACGTGCGCGCGCCCTGCATGACAATCCAGAAAAATCCGTGTGATGGGATTGCTCATCTGCAGACCAGAGGCACCACAGGACTTAAGCAGGCGACTCACGTGTGTTGCACAGACGTCGGCCACTTGCGCCGATTGATAGCGATACAACAGCCGATCTTCAATCGGCATGGATTCACCACGCTGGGCGTAGGTCATTAACTCGTCAAAATTACGGAACAAGGTGGTTCGCATTTGGTCCACAGCCGATACGGCCTCGGACAATACCTGCTGCGCAGTGGGATCAGCCGCGGTTTGTCCCAGAAAATTTCGGCTCACATTGACCGCTGCAATTTTTCTGAACTCATTGATCGCACCTTGCAAACCACCGACACACGCGGTTGATACAGCCCGGGCGAATACCTGCATAAACGGCAGGGTGAACAATGGGTTCGGATTGATGGCCAGGCCAGGACGTGAGGCGCGGGTATCGTCACGTGTCTTGTGGGTCCGGTACTCGGGGACAAACGCGTCTTCCACCACAATGTCGTGACTACCTGTTGCACGTAAACCAATCACATCCCAGTTTTTAACAATTTTGAAATCGGATTGGGGTAGCAAGAACGTGCGGTATTCCGGCATCTGCCCTTCTGCACCTGGCATCACCAGGCCGCCGAGGAAAATCCAGCCACAATGCTCTGTACCGGATGAAAACGACCAGCGGCCGCTGAGTTTAAAACCACCGTCGACGACCGTGACTTTTCCAACCGGCATGTAGGTCGAGGCAATCAGGGTGCTGGTATCGTCACCCCAGACTTCTTCCTGCGCCTTGAGATCAAACATGGCCATTTGCCACGGATGCACACCAATCACGCCATACACCCATGACGTTGACATACAGGCCTCGCCCAGAATCATTTGAATCTGGAAAAACACATTGGGGTGCATTTCAAATCCACCGTAGCGGCGTGGCTGCAAGACACGGAATAAACCGGCCTCATGCATGTCAGCGATCGTTTCAGTGGGAATGCGGCCCTCTGCAGTGGCCAGGGCTGAACGCTCCTTTAATATCGGAGCCAGCGCTCTCGCACGCTGAAATAAGATCTCGGGGGTGACGGTTTCTGGTTTATGCAATACTTGAGCGGTCATAAGGTACTCCACACTTGCTACAAAAATTGATCGGGTCAACCGTGGGTCAGGCGACGGAGGCAGATGAGCGGTTCAGGTAATCCTGTTTGCTGCTAAAGCCCTGCGGCACAATCAAACCCTCCAGCTGCTTGAGGTACTCCTCACGCTTGATTCGCGGGTTATAAAACTGGCGATACCAAATGCGCGCTTTCCTGAACGGGCCGTCGCCCAGAATGTGCATGCCCTGGATATTGGCGCGTTTGTTTGCCCAAATATCAAAGTCCTGCAAAAAGGCCAATTTGCTCAATTCCTGATACTGACGGGCGGCGGCCACATCGGCCTCGGTAGCCACGGCACTCATGCTGGGGCTGCGCACCAGCAGGCCATGCCACACCATCACAACGCCATCATCTACAGGGGTATGGGTGATAAAGATAATAGACCCATGGGTACCTGCCATGCGAGAGATCAGCACACCTGGGCCGTGATAGGCCGTATCGGTGTCCAGAATTGCACCCCCTTCAGACAAGGTACGATGCCCCCCTCCAAAACGCTGGTGTGCCATGTGGCCCTTGAATTCATTTTCAAAAAACTCGACGGAAGTCGAACCATGCACCGGCACAAAGTGAGCCACATCGGCAATGTTGTCGATGATCTCAATCGGATGCTGCTGCACCACTCCAATCTCGTCATAGTCCCATTTCACCCAGGACGGCTCATGCCATTCAGCAAGATCAGGCGCCGTCCACTCGGGGGCACCGCCCTCCTCGTCGTGCCATACAAAGACGGCCCCCAAGCGCTCCTCGATGGCCCAGGTTTTGACACAGGCAGCCTTGGGAATAGGGCCTTGGGCGTAGGGAATGTCATCACACTTTCCATCAGGCCCAAAACGCCAACCATGAAAAGGACAACGAATGGACTCACCCTCGACCTGACCATCGTGAATCACATAGGAGGATTTGTTTTTTGCCAGATGCGCCCCCATGTGCGGGCAGTAAGCGTCGACCATATACACTTTGCCACTCTGCCCCCGGTACAGGGCAAAATCACGTCCAAAAAAACGTACGGCAGTTGGTGTTGTCGTCACGTGGCGAGATTGCGCCACCATGAACCAGCCTCGTGGATAGGTAAAATCACCCAGGCCATAGTCTTGAGTTGTTGCCATACGCTCCTCCCGCTGTTGACAGGCTTTTTTTGATGTTGAGCGTATTGTTCAGTTGAACCGAAACCGATGCATCGTCTGTTTGGACGAGACCTGCGCAAGGACCCTGCGCGCCGTCAACAGGCATAAAAAAAGCGGCCCGAAGGCCGCCCTATCTGATGCGCTAAGTGCGCTGCGATCAGCCCAATGCGGCCAGATCGGCTTCTACGCCAGCGATCATGTCTTTGGTAATTTTACCGCCAGAAAAATTGGCAACCGCTTGCAGGCTCATGCCTTTGGCCATACCAATTTGTGGGTGGCTCGAAAAACCTGGCATGTGCTTTTCCAGCACTGCTTTTGCAGAGTCGTTAGCCAGCAAGTCACCTACTTTGGATTGTGCAGAAAATGTCATGTGTTGTCTCCTGAAAATATATAGGTCAATGTGATGTTTAATACCCAGGTGAACCGGGCAAGCCAAAATAATAATGACCTGCACTCAATCCACCATCAACTGCTAGCTCGGTTCCCATACAGTAACCGGCATCATCCGAGGCGAGGAACAATGCACCGCGTGCTATGTCAATGGGGTCTGCGGCCCGTTGAGCCGGATACACCTTGAAAGCACCGTCAAAATCCTCGCGACTCATCATACCTTCAACGGTCATACGGGTGTATGTACCGCCCGGGTGCAGTGAATTGACCCGAATATTTAACGGGCCCAACTCAAGCGCAGCGGACTTTGTAAATCCACGCACTCCCCACTTCGTTGCACAGTATACGCTGACCGCATTGGCCGACGAAAGGCCATCTGCAGACGATACATTGATAATTGATCCGCTGCCGTTTCGCTGCATTGCAGCAACCACTGCCTGTGTTCCGAGGATGACACCGTACAAATTAATGTCCAGCACCCGCCTGATTTCCTCGGGCTCCAGCTCGGCGACGGCTTTAAATAAAAGGACTCCCGCATTGTTCACGCAGATATCCAATTTGCCAAAAGCAGTCTCTGTGCGCTGCACAATCGAGGACCAATCCGCGGGGCTTGTAACATCCAGCCGCTGAAAAATAATTGATCCATTCGAGTCAGCTGCAAGTGCTTCGCCTTCGTCCACCAGCACATCACCGACAACGACTTTGGCACCTTCTTGCGCAAATAGCTGCGCCATCGCCGCGCCAATACCGCGCGCGCCGCCGCTGATCAGCGCCACTTTTCCTTGTAATCGACCCATGGTCTCTCCCTGTCTCAGGCTGCTACGGGTCCGATGAACTGACCCGGCAACTCTCCCGTGAATTGCCCCCCCTCGAACGTGGTTTTACCGTTAACCACAGTTAAACGGACAGGTGCCGGATCACGGGTGTAACGCCATGTCATGCTGCCATCGCCATTGGGCACGTCGAATACTTTGTATTCCTCGCGACGCTCGATTTCATCCAGATTCAATACACACACATCGGCATTTTTACCTACTTTGAGCACACCGCGGTCGTTGAGTCCAAAATGGTTCGCCAGCTTACCGGTGAGCGCGTGCACCACCTCTTCAATGCTGATGGTTTTGGCATCGCGGGCATAATGCGAGAGCAGATAAATCGAATCACCGCCACCGCAGAACATCTGGCCATGCGCGCCAGCGTCGGTCACACCAGCGACAGTTTGTGGATCTTTGAGCAGCTGCACTACATAATCTTCCGAGACTTTGAACGGTGCCAGATGCACGGTTGATTTGATGGTGTTGTTGATAACCCATTCGGCCATCGCATCCGAGGCATGTACCCCCAATTGACGGGCATACTCGGCCACACTGATATTTAAGGGCCCAACTCCGTTTTCGGAGTTTTTGAACAAGAGATTTTCCGGGTTACGCTGCGGTGCATGGGGCCAGATCTCGTTATCCCATGAATTGCGTGCGCGGGCGCGCCACTCGGGATCACGCAAAATGGCCAGCTTTTCTTCTTCGGTTTGCGCCTTGATGACTTCATCCCAGACATAGTCATTGGTCTGAGCAAAAATCAAGGTACGTTCAAAACTGATGGTAAAGGTGGGCGAACTGTTCGGGAACGCGGGCCAGAAATCCACGCCTTCGGCTTTAAAGCGCTCGTGGATATCAGCCATGGGCTGGCGAATCGGTTCCTGCAACTCGAGAATCGGTGCGGCAATGTAATGGCAGCGAACACCACGTGGCTTGGCCAGCAATGCCAGACGCTCCACGGTTTCGACGCAGGTAAAACGCAGGAACGTATCGAGAATGAACTGGAATACGGTGCCTTTGTGTTTGGCCAGCACATCCATCAATGCACCCAGCTCGGCATCGTCAGCTTTCATGGTGGGCACCGGGCGATCGTTGGCATCGTGATCCTGGAAGTTCGACGACAAGCCCATGCAGCCATTGGCCAGCGCCTCATCCAAAATGGCGCACATGGATTTGATTTCATCAGGGGTTGCTGCACGCTCCCACGCCTGCGGACCCATGACAAACAGGCGCAGGGGGATGTGACCAATAAAGCCGCAGACGTTGACGGACGTTTTACCTTTTTCCTGAACAGATTTTTTATACTCGGGCCAGCTGTTCCAGTCCCATGGCAGATTTTCCAGCAAAGGGGTCGGGGGAATATCTTCAAAAAACGAGAAAATTTTGACGATTTCTTCACGGAACGACACATCGTTGGTACATGGTGCTGCGGTAAAACCGCAATTGCCCATGATGGCTGTCGTGATGCCATAACCGGGCAGCGGATCCAAGCTGGGCATCCACCACATGGCGCCGTCAAAGTGCGTATGGCAATCAATAAAACCAGGGGTCACCAGGCAACCTGTGGCGTCAACCACCCGCTCACCGACAGCCTGAAGGTGTTGACCAATTTCGGTGATTTTTCCGTTTTTCAAACGTACATCCGCGGTGTAGCTTGCTGCACCCGTGCCGTCTACCACCGTACCACCCTTGATCAATAAATCTGTCATTTCCGTCTCCATGTTTTTTTGCGTCTTGATATGGACTGTATCGGGCTGATTTAAAACAAACCTCGTCCAACCAGACTAATTTGTGGTCAAAAGAATTATTCAGGCGCGATGTGTCAGGCGGCTGAGATCATCAGTCCGTTGTCCACACGCAATTCGATGCCGTTGATCATACGGGACTCGTCTGACACCAGGAACAACACCGTCGAGGCAATATCCCGTGGGGCCGACAGCCGGGTTGCAGGATTGGCTTCATAGCCCAGGTAAGCCGGGTCGACGTCGCCAATCATTTTCAAGACATTGGGCGTCATGATTCCGTCAGGTGCAATGCTGTTGCAGCGGATGCGATAGCCCTTGCTGCGGCAATGAACCGCAACACTGCGAGTGAGCGCATTGACGGCCCCCTTGGAGGCACCATACGCGCAAAAATCTGCCATCCCGATCAGACTGGCCATGGAGGACATATTCACGATCGATGAGGGTGTTGTGTTGCCTTTCATGGCCTTGACTGCCGCCTGGCAACCCAAAAAATACCCATCCGCATTGATGCGCATGATGGTGCGCCACTGCTCGAGTGTTGCCTCTTCGATGGTTGAGCGGGGAAAGATCGCCGCGTTGTTGACCACCGCATCAAGTCGGCCAAACTTGCTCATGGTCTGTGCCATGGCATGAGACCAATCCTCTTCTCGGGAGATGTCATGTTTGACAAAAATGGCTGCGCCGCCCAATTCTTTATCCAGCGCTTGTCCGGCCTCTACATCCAGATCGGTGATCACCACGTGGGCGCCTTCATGGGCCAGCATCAGTACATCATCTTTACCCACGCCATTGGCACCCCCGGTGACCAATACCACCTTTGTCTCAACACGTCCCATCCTGCTGCTCCGTTTATGTGTTATTGAATAACAGCACTTGAGAATTGGGTTGGTTCGCCAAACCAGCCTCGGTGTGATTGCGGTGATTGACCCGAGACATCGGTGACACCATACATCTGTGCAAGCTCCGCACTAAAAAACACCTGACCAGTTTTTTCAATCCTGTTGCTGTCAGTCAATAATGCACCAATCACGCGGCCATTGAACTCGACACTTTCGGCCAATGCAAGCAGATGACCATATGTGTCCGGGTCCGCCTGCGCTGCAGCTACGGTACGCTCGGTGGCAACCACACCGGGCCACAGAGTGATCACACTCACGCCGAAGGGTTTGAAGTCAATCGCCATGTCGTGACCCAGCTTATCCATGCCGGCCTTGCAGGCGCCATAGGCAGGCCCGTGCATGTAAGCACGAGCGCCCGGAGAAGAAATATTAACCACCAGGGCACCCTGTGTTGCCAGCAAAGCAGGCGCTAATTGATGCGTCATCACGTAAGACGATCGCAAGCCCACCTGCAACTGGTCAGCCAACTCGAGTGGCTTGCTCCAAAACGGGCCCGCGGCTGTCAAGGTCTCTGGAATGAGGCTTGCACAGTTCACCAGTACATCAACCGAAGGCACAGTTTGCTGTATCTGGCCAGCCAGGCGCGCGATAGCCACATCATCGGCCATGTCACACGGCATGACATGTGAAACACCTCCGCGCTCACATATCTCCTGAGCCGTCCGGTGTAAAGCCGCTTCATCGCGGGCGCAGACGATCACCGTTGCTCCCTGTGCGCCCAGCGCTAGCGCAATGCCGCGCCCAACGCCACGGCTGGCTCCTGTGACAACACACCGCTTCCCCTGGAGACTCATGCACGCCTCGCTGCCAAAGGCTCATGCATCGCATCACCCACCGACGCCTGACTCTGCGCCGAGGCGGCAGTCACCGACACAGCCGATGTATGTTCTGTCTCAAGACGGGTGACCGCAGGCCCCTGTGATTTTATGGCGAGGCCTAGATGTTCCGGTTTATTCAACAAGAAATGGGACAGGGCAGGAATCAAAATCAACGCGCCAATCATGTTCCACAAGAACATGAACGTGAGCAATATGCCCATGTCCGCCTGAAACTTGATCGGAGAAAACACCCAGGTTCCTACACCGGCTGCCAGAGTAATTCCAATCAATGCCACCACCTTGCCGGTGAACTGCAAGGCATCTGCATAGGCGTCTTTGAGAGATGCCCCTGCCCGCTGCCGCTGCAACTGTATGCTCACCAGGTAAAGCGCGTAATCCACACCAACACCCACCCCTAAGGCGATTGCTGGCAACGTCGCCACTTTTACACCGATGTTCAGGAACACCATCAAGGCCTCGCACAACATGGACGTGATAATCAACGGAACCAGCGCCACGACCACCGCACGCCAGCTTCGGAATGTGATAAAGCACAGGATGATTACCGCACCGTACAAAATAAACAGGATTTGAGTATTGGCCTTTTTAACCACAATATTGGTGACGGCCTCAATCCCGGAGGGCCCAGCCACCATCAGGAACTGCCGATCCGCCGTGTTGTGTTCAGCTGCAAACTGTTCTGAGGCAGCCAATACGCGCGCCAGGGTATCTGCCTTGTGATCATTTAAAAAGGCAACCACCGGAAATATCGAACAGGCTGAACCCACCAACTCGGGCGCATTTGTTTCTGCCACCGCCACACCGCGCCCCAGAACATTGGGATCGCGAACGATGGTCATCCACTTGGGGCTGCCTTCTGCGTTGGCCGAATTGATCAAGCGCAAGGCGTCAACGAGGCTGACAGTCGATTGCACACCAGGCACCTGGCGCAAGGACCACGCCAACCGATCAGCCTCCACCAGCGTTTCGTATTTTTCACAACCACCGGGCGGTGTTTTGACCAGGACTGCAAACACATCACTGCCACGGCCATAGTTGTCCGTTACAAAAGCCACATCGCGGTTATAACGGGATCCTGGACGCAACTCCGGCGCACCGGCATCCAGATCCCCGATACGTAACTGAAAACTCACTGCAAATGCTGCCAGCCCTACTACCACCGAACCAATCACGATGGGCTTGGCATAGCGTGCCTCCGTAAACAAGACCAAGCTGCCCCAAAGTCGCCCGGCCGGCCCACGATCCTGTACAGCCGCCTCGGTCACACTGCGCTTGGCGGCCTCAGGATTGACACCGATATAGGACAGCATCACAGGCACCAGCACCAGCTTGGTAAAAATCAATACACCCACACCCACGCTGGTCGAAATAGCCAATTCCCGAATCACGGGAATGTCGATAATCATCAACACACCAAAACCCACCACATTGGTGAGCAAGGCCGTCAAACCAGCCAGAAACAGGCGGCGAAAGGTATAGCGGGCAGCCACATATTTATGGGTACCACGCCCGATGTCCTGCATAATGCCGTTCATTTTCTGCGCGCCGTGAGACAAGCCGATCGCAAAAATCAAAAACGGGACCAGTACGGAATACGGATCCAGGTCAAAGCCCATGATTTGCATCAATCCGAGCAACCAGACCACGCCCAGCAAGGCGGCACTGACCAGCAAACCCGTGCTGCGACCACAGCGGGTGTATCGATAAATAATCACCGATGCGATGATCGCTGCGACCAGAAAAAAGCCCATCACAGCCAACAGACCTGCAATCAAGTCGCCCGCGAGCTTGGCAAAGCCCACCATATGCACCTTGATTTTTCCTGGCGGCAGCGGTTTTCCAGCGGCTGTGATGCCCTGCCCCGATTCATAGGCATCACGGATATCGTGATCAAGATATCTAAACAGATACGCATAATCGAGCGGTTGACCGGTTTCAGCAATCTTGGCCAGCAGTGGCATCACAATCACGCTTGACTTCTGGTTGTTGGCCACCAGATCGCCGGTGATGCCAGCCAAGGCAATATTGTCACGTAATTTTTTCAGTTGCTCGGGAGTACCGGTGAAAGGATCGGGCATCACCGGGCCACCCATATACCCCTCCTCTGTCACCTCCGTCCAGCGCACCACCGGCATCCACAATGACTTGACCCAGGCCCGGTCAATACCTGGTACCAGATAAATCTTGTCGTTGATTTGCTGCAGCACATCCAAATACTGCGGATCGTAAATATCACCCTGTGTATTTTCGACAACGATACGGATGTTATTTCCGAGCGAGGACAAAGAGCTCAGATTGTCATAGAAGTTTTTAATGTAAGGATGGGAGATCGGCACCATCTTCTCAAAGCTGGCGTTGATTTTTAACTGTGTAGCGTGATAGCCCAAAAAAAGAGTCATCAAGGTACACAGGGCGATCATCAATCGCCGGTAGTTGAAGATGACCCGTTCAAGGCGCCCCCCCGACTGCGTATCAAAATCCTCCAGACGGGCGACAACCGGCATGTCGATGGCATCTACTGAAGCAACCATGGCGCTCTCTTAACAATTACTGAATGGTATCTGTGGATACGCCGTTTAACCCGACGATGGACACGCGATTATTTTCGATGGGGCAAATACCTGCGTACTGCACCTGCTTGGAGGGGCTGGCAATCTGAAATGATTTACCTTTGTTTTTACTGATCAGAACATGCCCAGCTTGGGTCACCGCCGCGATCTGCCCGTTGTCCATCAAGGTTGCGCTGGAGATGCCCGCTGTCACGCCGGTGTCAACCGCCTCCCAGGAGGCGCCTTTATCAACACTTCTGAAGGCACGGCCCCGTAGTCCATACACAATCAAGGTGTTGGCATCCCCTACTACCCCAAACAAACTGCCTTTGGTACCTGTATCGGCCAACAGGATAAAACGTTTGGCCTCGGGATCCAGGCGCCACACGTGCCCCGCCTCACCCGCGATATAAATGTCGTCACCCACTTTGCGAATGGCATGCAGATGTAGTTGGCTCGGGTTATCAATGCGGTCAAGCCAAGGAGTCCAGGTCAGCCCACCATCGCTGGTTTGAAGAATCACACCAAAGGGGCCAATCACAAAACCACTTTTATCGTGGTCAAAATAAGCATCCAGAAAAATTTTGTCCACGCCCTGTTGAGCCATGGTTTCAGTGACTTTCAGGTACTTCTCCAATTCGACTTCGCCGTGGTCTACGCGCTTTTTATAATGCCCCACCAGCAGATTATCCAGCAGGCGTCCATCAAACCGCTTGTACCAGTACTGTCCGCCATTGTCTGTGTACAACACCACGGCGTCATGGCCTACCGCCCAGCCACGCAACCCGTCAATAAAGGTCACTGCGTTCAAATCAACACTGACGGGAACGCTCGCCTGCGTCCACTCCTGGCTGCCCAATTCTGACACCAGAATATGGCCACGAATGCCCACCGCCACCAACTTGTTATCCGCCCTCGTCACAGCACGCATCTGGCTATGGACTGCCCATGAAGACACATCGGCTGCTTTATCCAGAGGATCCTTAAAGGCCACAATAGGCTTATCGATTGCAGCAGACACCAGGCTCATGGCGCACAGGCTGATGACAGACACCAGTGCAAGTTGGCTGACTTTGAACATCGTGACCTCACCTCAATTAACGTACGCCTGCGCCCGACATACCCTCTTGCGTCAAACGCCCATCAGGCCATTTGTCCACCCGAGGAAATCCTTTACGACCATCGGCCTGTACCTGGACCAGGAATTGGCCTTTGATCAGATCGTAAAAAATCTGTGTTGGGTTGTAAGGGACTGCCTTATTTTTGTAATCAGGCATGATCATGTTCAAACCAATGCGATACATCTTGTTGCCCTGGTCAAACGCCTCGTAAGCGTGAATCATCCAGTCGTCTTCATCGATATAAAACACTTTTTTGGGTTGGGCATGGCGCTCACCTTTTTTCAGATCCGCCTCAACCACCCAGACGCGATGCAATTCCCAACGCTCATAAGCAGGATTGGTATGTTGCTTCATTGCGTACTTGTCAATCGGGGCAAAGGGTACGTTAAACGTGTTGTAGGGAATAAACATTTCCCGTTTGCCCACTATCTTGAAATCAAACTTGTCCATCTTGCCTTCGAACATACCCAACTCATCAAAGAACAAGGCTGCACCATAGGTCATGATCGGCGCATCGTAAGTAAACTCAGGCGCTGTGCGGGTCCGTTTGGTACCCTGTGAATATACAAAGGTGGGGCTGCCCTCGATATCAGGCCGATTGCTCAAGCGGGTCAATACCATGTCCCCTGCATTGCGAGGTGGCCCGACGAACTCGGTAAAGCGACGGGTATACAGACGCTCATCCTTGTCGGGATACAGGTAATACGGTGAGTCGTTATAGGTAATCAGATCGTTGGCCAACTGTCGGTTGCCACTGGCATCAACCAAGTAGCTGGCAAAGTATGACTGCTGTGGTGGACCACCATAACGCAGGATGTGGTTCCACATCACCTCGTAGCCAGACTTGGGAATCGGAAATGGAATACCACCGCGACCACCCTCCATACCAATACCGCCCTCGGTGGTTTTGGCGCGTGTCGCATTTTTCAGCACGTTGTCTTTAACCGACTGAGGAAAATCCACATTGCGGTGTGACGGGTACACATTGACGGCATAGCCAGGAAAACGCTTGAGCAACGTCTTGGTGCCTTCCGTCAACTTGGCTGCATACTTGTCCATGTTCTGCGCGTTGATAGTCAACAAGGGCTTTTCCGCAGCAAACGGATCCGGATACTTGGCGGCATTGGCAGGATAGTCTGGAAACTTGAAATCTGGATTCCACTCAGGAATCGTACCGTTGGCGTTACCTGCTTTCTCAGCCCCCATGGGGGTCAGATTCTTACCCAGCGCAGCGGCCTCTTCTGCGCTGACCGCAGCCTGTGCTGCGCTGCCACACAGGGCCAATACGGCCCCAACAAGGGACAACCTGTACAAATGACTCATGTGAAACTCTCCTCCTGCGTTTTTTTTGTATGTGGCTCTAATCATTGAATGCAAATTCAGAATGTTGTCTGCAGCGTCATGGTAACCCGACCGCGATCGCGTAATGGGCTTCGAGACCCGGGGACCTCATCGGTATAAGCCACTGTGGCTGTGTATTGTTTGCGAACATCAGCCGACAGCGAGAACTGCCGGGTACCCGTATTTTGAATGGTGCCAAATGTCGCAGGGCTGGTGCCGTGCAAGCCGTAGAGCGCATACACAAAGGTGCCAGTCAAATCTATACCGGGAGCAATCCCCGGCCAAAACGGAACCAACACCAAGGTCAATCCGGTTGCTGTATCGGTAGAACAGAAATCGCCCACGCTATTGCTTGGACAGCCGGGATTTGAATTGGTCGCGGTTGCATCCGGATACGAACGGCCCACCCCTTTGTACAACTCAGGGCGGCTGGTGATTTTATCCAGGTGGACGGCGGTAAATTCAATCACACCCACACCCACCGGGAACAAGGGGTTGGATTTAATACTGATCTGGGAATTGAGCACCATATGAATGGTATTGCCGCGCGCGCCCTCCATGCCATCCGGGTACAAGGTGCTAGGCCCAGGTGCGCTGTTGAGTGCGCCGCGTTTGCGGTAGGACATTTCGGCGCCCACACTGGTACCCAAAATGGTCTTGTTCAAGCTGATGCCGTATAGCTCAACGTTTTGTGCATACCCCTGGCGAAACTTCAAACCCAGCGGGTTGTTCGGAAAGGAAACAGTGGACGGATCACCTCGCTGCAGCAGGACCACCCAGGGGGCCATGTCATCAAATTTACGATAGACCAAACTGACCAGCCCATCGCCTAAAATTTCCGGAGTCAATGACACTTGCACACCAAAGCTGCCGCCGCCTTTCGGTTTGTTGGCATCCACTTTATCAGCGTACAACGGCTGGTTATTGGCCAAGGACGTCAAATACAGACGATCCGGGCCGTCCAGAATAATGTCCGCGGCACCCAGCGCAGTGCCCCCTTCCGGAAATCGGAAAGGCTTCCACTCAAACTGGTAAAAACCTGATACAGAAGCAGTGCCCGTGACCTGACTCTGAAAAGAGACCTGGTTTAGTGGCAGAGCGGTTTCTTTAGGGCTTGCACCCGGGATTTCCGCAGCCTTGCGCAAGTCAGACGGTTGCTGACTGTAACCGATCGTGTCAAAAGGCGTTGCATTGGCGATCCCCCAGACTTGTGCGTGCTTGCCCAGTTTGACCGATAGGGGCTTGCCCCATACCTCGGTGTTGGCAAAGACAAACGCGTCAAGAATTTCACCGCCTCGAAAGTACGCTCTTTTGACCGCATCATTGTATTCACCGCTCGAGTAACTGCCGGTTTGTGAATACGGCACGGTGTAAGGTACTGCCGTTGAATTGGGGAGCGACGCATTGATAGGCACATTCAGTGGCTGTGGCAGAATGTCGCGATTGGCAACAAAGTTGCCTTGATACGTCCCTGGATTATTGCGCAGTTTGGGATCCCGATACACATTGTCCTGAAACATGACGCCACTAATCCGCGCACCAAATTTGCGATCGTACACAATGTCCATCTCGGGCAGGATATCGATCCGCTTTTTATTGTACTCACCTTTTTTGACCCGGTAATCTGACTGAGCCATGTAGGGATTGTCACCTACCCCTGGATCAATCGCCTCCACACGCTTTCCAATCCCGATACGAACAGTCGTGTCCAGACGGATATTAAGCTTGTCGTTCCCGGTATCAAACTGCGCAGCCAGCGCCTGTTGACCCAGCAAAACACCCAGAACGATCGCAAGCGGTTTTTTGCGAGAATACGCAAATCCGCCCCTAGCAACAGCTAAAGCCATCCGTCCCCCCATTACCCAAGATTTTTTTTGTTTGGTTGTACCGCCTCTTGTTTACATAGTGCTTGGGATAATCAGATTCAACATCGTCCAATTGAACTAATCATTATCAAACAGGCAAAAAAAAACACCCGACGGGGTGTTTAGGCACAAGCCTGGAAGGAGCTACACATAAGGAACTACACTCATCAACACTACTTCTTAAAAGCCTTTAATAAGGCAAAGGCAGATTGCTCCAGCGCCTGCTCGGCCTGATCAATCATGCCCAGCATACTGGCAAAACCGTGAATCTGGCCTTCATACAGTTCGGTGCTGACAGATACGCCCGCATCACTTAACTTTTGCGCGTAATCCATTGCCTCGTCACGCAGGGGATCAAAACCGGCAACAACGATGGTGGCTGATGCAACGGCAGGATCAATGGCTGCATAGGTCGGACTGACACGCACATCTTTGGCAAACCCGACGTTATTGCCCAGATACTGCTTTTTAAACCAGCGCATCATCGGGGCCGTTAAGAAATAACCGTGCCCGTTACATTCATAGGACTCAGACTCACGCGCCAGATCGAGCACCGGATACAACAAGACCTGATGTTTAAGTGTTATGTGGGCAGCAACCGCTTGTTGCGCAAGTACGGCGGCCAAATTGCCCCCTGCGCTATCGCCTCCAACGGCGATGCGGGCCTTATCCCACCCCTGTGAATCAGCATGGTTGATCACCCACTGCAATGCAGTCCATGCATCATCCAACCCGGCAGGAAATGGATGCTCTGGCGCCAAGCGATAATCAACCGACAAGACGACACACTGGGCGCGGGTCGCAAGCACACGACAGATGTTATCGTGCTGCTCCAGCTTGCCCGCAACAAAACCGCCCCCATGAAAAAATATCAATACCGGGCTTGGAGCAGCGTGCTTATATGGCGTATACACAGCCGCGTTGAGCAGGTGCCCAGACGCCGGAATCTGAATCATCTCGCGCCGCTCGATCTCATCGCCAGGCGCAAACGGCGAAGGCTGCTCCATCAACATCCGATAGTCATCAATCTGCAGGGTGTTAAAGTCAAACGGAGGCAAACCGGAGAACATCTCCAGAATGGCAGCGGCCTGGGCGTCCAGCTCGGCGGTGATTGTCATGGGTATCTCTGTTCAAAAGTGTTGATCTGTCAGGGTGGCTGGCGCTCAGCACTGTGGAATTTCGAATAATCCAGCAGCCCCCATACCACCACCTATACACATTGAAACAATAGCCCAGCGTGCCTTTCTGCGTCGGCCTTCCATCAGTACATGACCGGCCATCCGTGTGCCCGACATCCCAAAGGGATGTCCAATCGAGATGGCCCCTCCATTCACATTTAAACGATCCAGCGGAATACCCAATGTGGTTGCGCAATACAATACCTGACAGGCAAAGGCTTCATTGATCTCGAACAAATCGATATCGCCAATCCTCAGTCCAAACCGTTTGAGCAGCTTGGGAACGGCAAACACCGGCCCGATCCCCATTTCGTCAGCCTTGCAGCCTGCAACCACCATGCCGTGAAAAACCCCCATCGGTGACAAGCCTCGATCACGCGCCACGTGAGCGTCCATCACAACGACTGCGGCAGCACCGTCCGACAATTGCGACGCGTTACCGGCCGTGATGAACTGGCCCATGGGTACCCATTGTCCATTTTTCCAGACCGGCTTGAGTTGCGACAGGCTCTCTAAGGTCGTGTCACCGCGGTTGCATTCGTCCTTATCAACGACTCGCAGTTGCTTCTCGGTGGCCTGCCCCTCTTTGTCAAACAACTGCTGTGAGACCTCCAGAGGAACGATTTCCTCGCGCAACAAACCCGCCTGCTGGGCCTGATGGGTTCGTTGCTGGCTGAGCAGTGCATATTCGTCTTGCAGTGCCCGGCTCACCTGATAGCGGGCCGACACAATTTCAGCGGTCTCTATCATCTGGATGTACGCAGTCGGTACGACAGCCTTGACCGCAAGCGACTGCGCGCGGAACGAGTTTTTGTGCGTGTTTTGTGTCAGAGAAATCGACTCCACTCCGCCGGCCACCACCACCCTCGCATCACCCGCACGGATCGCGTTGGCCGCCAGACCGATACTCACCAGCCCCGAGGCACACATACGGTCCACCGCCATGCCAGGAACAGCCTCGCCGAGTCCGGCTGTGTACGCGGACAAGCGTCCAATGTTGTAGCCTTGTGTACCTTGTTGCGCAGCACAACCCATGATCACATCATCAATATCGCCCGCTTCCAGTTGTGCGCGAGTAATCGCCGACTTGACGACATGCCCTCCCAACACCGGCGCTTCAGTGTCGTTAAACGCACCACGAAAAGACTTACCCAAGGCAGTTCGCGCATAAGACACAATCACAGGGTTACTCATCAAAACCTCAATCCAGAAATAATTTATGAACGATTCACGTTGGCTTCGTCCAGAAAGCGGGGCTTTTCTCCGCCCCCGTGAACCAACAACTCAACACCCGTGATGTAACGGGACAATGGACTGCTAAGCATCAAGCATGCATCACCGATATCTTGAGGTTGAGCCATTCGCTGCAAGGCAATCGTTTGGGATACGGCCTTTAAACCTGCCTCGTCACCATAATGCAGATTCGATAACTCGGTTTGCACGTACCCCGGGCTGACGGTGACCACCCGTACCGCAGGCGCCCACTCAATCGCCAATGATTTGGTCAAACTCAGAATACCCGCCTTGGCTGCACCATAAGCAGCCGTACCTGGCTGGGCGCGGCTTGCCCCAATACTTCCAACAAAAACAATGACGCCACCCCCTTGGGTCTGCATCATGGCGTTGGCCCGTTGGGCCATCATCAAAGGAGCAATCAAATTCAAACGGATGATGGACTCATGAAACCGAGGCGATGCCGTGTCGGCCATGGCGAAGGGTGAGCCACCTGCATTGTTGACCAGCACATCCAGCCGGCCGTACCGGGACTGAATCGCATCAAACAAGGCTTGCACTGATTCAGGGTTTTTCACATCACATGCAATGAACTCGGCGCTTCGCCCTGCATGGCCGATGGGCTCGACTGGCGCCTGGCGCCCGCACACAATCACGTTAGCTCCAGCCTGCAGATAACTGAGCGCAATCCCTTTGCCGACGCCTTTGGTGCCCCCGGTGACCATGACCACCTGGCCATCACATGACAAAGGATTATTTTGCATGAACCTGCCCGTTTATCGCTTATTAACAGGATTGATGCTACGCAACAAAGCCTGCGCCGTCTTAGTCTGATTGGACGATGTTTAGACCCACCGTGAGGGCGACCATGTGAACCATCGTCAGAGATCTCTCCTGAAAGCGCATCATGACCCAGCAGAACACCCCCATCCCTGAAGGCCACTACGTCACGCTGCCCAACGGTTACCGTATTCACTACCATGAGCAAGGCAAAGGCATGCCTGTGGTGTTTATTCACGGCAGCGGGCCCGGTGCGAGTGGTTACAGCAACTTCAAGCAGAACATGCAGGCATTTGCTGATCAAGGGTTACGGGCCATTGTGATGGATTTACCTGGATTTGGACTGTCTGCCAAACCAGAGGACGTTAATTACGACACCGATTTCTTTGTATCCGTGCTGCACGCATTTTTGCAGACGCTTGATGTTCAGGCCTGCGTGCTGCTGGGCAATTCGCTGGGCGGCGCCATCGCGCTGCATTATCAATTGGCGCATCCAGGTCGTGTCAAAAAAATGATTCTGATGGCGCCGGGGGGTATCGAAGAACGCGAAACATACTTCCAGATGGAAGGCATTCAAAAAATGGTGGCCGCCTTTTCAGCCGGCCCGATCACCGTGGATATCATGCGCCAGTTGATGTCGCTACAATTGTTTGACCCCTCGCTGATCACAGAACAATTACTGATTGAGCGCGTCGGAGTATGCGCCCTTCAGCCCAAGACCCTTTTCAGCACCATGCGGGTCCCCAATATTGAAAACCGCCTGGGCGAAATCACTATTCCGGTGCTGGGATTCTGGGGTAGTAACGACAAGTTCAACCCGGTCAGTGGTGCCCGTAAAATCACTGATGGCATTCCCAATTCAAAGATGACCTTGATCAACCAATGTGGTCATTGGGTCATGGTCGAACACCGAGATTACTTTAATCGCATGTGCCTTGATTTTATTGCGCACGGATAATCAGAGCCATGGACATACAACTGATCAAGGCGCTGGGCAATGAACTGTTCTCTGCCCTGCAAACCCGTACTGCCATCGATCCGCTGACCCAGCGTTACAGCGACATCACGATTGATGACGCTTATCAAATCAGTCTGCAGATGTTGCAGCGCCGCTTGGAGACGGGGCAAACCGTCATCGGAAAAAAAATCGGGGTCACGTCTAAACCTGTACAAGACATGCTGAATGTCCATCAGCCGGATTTTGGTTTTCTCACCAGCAGCATGCTGTACCCGGACGATGCAACGATCAGCCTGTCGCAGGCCGGGTTGATTGCCCCCCGCGCCGAAGGTGAAATCGCCTTTGTACTAGCGCAGGACTTAACCGGCAGTCAAATCACGGCACAAGACGTCATGGACGCGACCGCCTACGTGACCCCCTGCTTTGAGATTGTCGATTCGCGCATCCTGAACTGGCAAATTCGCATACAAGATACGGTCGCCGACAATGCATCGTGCGGTGTGTTCGTGATGGGGCAACAGCACACCAAACCGCAAGGTCTGGCCCTGGATAAACTGTTTATGCGGCTTTGGAAAAACCAGCAAGCCGCAGGTGAAGGCTACGGATCGGCGGTGCAAGGGCACCCCTGTCAGGCCGTGGCTTGGCTGGCCAATACGCTGGGACGCTATGGCATTCCGTTCAAACAGGGTGAAATGATTTTGTCGGGCTCTTTGGCCCCCTTGGTACCCGCAGCAGCGGGCGATGTCTTTGAGATGAACATCACGGAGCTTGGCTCAGCTCGCGTCCGTTTTACTGAATAAATTACACAAGATTGATCATGAACAAAATTGCATGTGCATTGATAGGGTCGGGCAATATCGGCACCGACCTGCTGTACAAACTGAAACGTAGCCCGTACCTTGATCCCGTGTGGATGGTCGGTATCGATGAAGCATCCGACGGATTACAACGCGCACGCGACATGGGATTAAAAACCACGGCGCAGGGTGTTACCGGTTTGCTGCCCCATGTGAAAGAAGACCGAATTCAAATCGCCTTTGACGCCACCTCCGCGTATGTGCATGCTGAAAATTCCAGGCTGCTCAACGACCTGGGCGTCATGATGATTGACCTGACACCAGCGGCGATCGGCCCGTTTTGTGTGCCTCCGGTCAATCTTGCAAAATGTCTGGAACAACAATCGACCAACCTGAACATGGTCACATGCGGTGGGCAGGCAACGATCCCGATGGTACACGCTGTCAGTCGGGTTCAGCGGGTTAAATACGCAGAGATTATTGCAACGGCCTCGGCCAAAAGTGCCGGTCCAGGCACCCGCAAAAATATCGACGAGTTTACGCAAACAACCGCTCTGGCGGTATCCCAAGTGGGGGGCGCGGACGAAGGCAAAGCGATTATTATTCTCAAT
>DAITMV010000010.1:0-34349 GCA_036834985.1 Burkholderiaceae bacterium
CGTGTGGGCCTCCCCGTGGAGTTTTTTGGACCCGGCCTGACCGATGAGGTTCGGACAGCGATTGAGGCTGCGTTGGACCAGTTGCGCAGCCTGGGGGCTGAAACGGTCTCGGTGAGCCTGCCCAGGACGCAATTATCCATCCCTGCCTATTACGTGATTGCACCGGCGGAGGCTTCGTCCAACCTGTCGCGCTTTGATGGTGTTCGGTATGGCCATCGGGCGCAGGGTTACAAAGACCTCGCGCAGATGTACAGCATGTCGCGAGCGCAAGGGTTTGGCAGCGAGGTCAAGCGACGTATTCTGGTGGGCGCCTATGTGTTGTCCCATGGCTATTACGATGCCTATTACTTGCAGGCTCAAAAAGTCCGCCGCCTGATTGCCCAGGATTTCCAGGATGCTTTGTCGCACTGCGACGTGATTGCAGGTCCGGTGTGTCCTACGGTCGCTTGGAACCTCGGCGAAAAAACCACCGATCCGGTTCAAATGTACTTGGCCGATATTTTTACATTGGGAGCCAGCTTGGCCGGTTTACCCGGCATGTCGGTGCCCGTTGGGTTTGGGCAAGGTGCCCACGCCCTGCGGCCGGTGGGCTTGCAGCTGATCGGCAATTATTACCGCGAGGCACAGTTGCTGCAAACGGCAGATCACTACCAGCGCGCCACCGATTGGCACACCCGCAAGCCTACTCTCTGAACAAGGACCACTCCATGCAATGGGAAGTCGTAGTGGGTCTTGAGACCCATGCTCAATTAGCCACGAAATCAAAAATTTTTTCCGGTGCCAGCACAGCCTTTGGTGCTGAGCCTAACACCCAGGCCTGTCCGGTTGACTTGGCCTTGCCCGGCGTATTGCCGGTCATGAACAAGCAGGCTGTGCAATGCGCCATCCAGTTTGGTCTGGCGGTCGGCGCCACGATTGCGCCTACCTCGGTGTTTGCCCGTAAAAATTACTTTTACCCCGATTTGCCCAAGGGCTACCAGATCAGCCAGTACGAGATCCCGGTGGTGCAGGGCGGCCGCGTCACGATTGTGCTGGGCGATGAGATCAAAACCGTGCAGTTAACCCGTGCCCACCTTGAAGAGGACGCCGGCAAAAGCCTGCACGAAGACTACGCCGGGCAGTCCGGTATAGATTTGAACCGTGCCGGTACGCCGTTACTGGAAATCGTCACCGAGCCCGACATGCGTTCTGCTGAAGAGGCCGTGGCCTACGCCAAGGCTTTGCATGGGCTGGTGACCTGGTTGGGTATCTGTGACGGCAATATGCAAGAAGGCAGCTTTCGGTGTGACGCCAACGTCTCCGTTCGCCCCAAAGGCCAGGCCGAGTATGGCACCCGTTGCGAAATCAAGAACTTAAACTCGTTCAAGTTCCTGCAACAGGCCATCCAGTACGAGGTGCGCCGGCAGATCGAGTTGATCGAAGATGGTGGCACCGTGGTGCAGGAAACCCGCCTGTACGACCCTGATCGTGACGAGACACGGTCCATGCGCAGCAAGGAAGACGCGCAGGACTACCGTTACTTCCCCGATCCTGATTTGCCCCCGCTGGTGATTCATGCCGACTGGGTTGAGTCAGTCAGAGCCTCCATGCCTGAACTGCCCGCCACCAAGCAGCAGCGTTATGTGGAGGCGCTTGGTTTATCTGTTTACGATGCAACCGTGCTCACCAGCTCGCGCGCCATGGCGGAGTATTTTGAAGCGGTGGTGCAAGCCCTGCCGGCCGGGCAAGCCAAGTTGGTGGCCAACTGGTTGATGGGGGAGGTGTCGTCTCAGCTTAATCGAGATGGGTTGGAGATTGCACAAAGCCCGGTGAGCCCTGCGCAACTGGCCCAATTGCTCGGTCGCATTCAGGACGGCACCTTGTCCAACAAGTTGGCCAAAGACGTATTCCAGGCGATGTGGGTCGGCGAGCATGGCGGCGTGCCCGACGCGATTATTGATGCCAAAGGCCTAAAGCAGATTTCTGACTCGGGTGCGATACAAGCCATCATCGACGAGGTACTGGCCGCCAACCCTGGCCCGGTGGCTGAATACCGTGGCGGTAAAGAGAAAGCCTTTAACTCGATTGTGGGGTTGGTGATGAAAGCGGCCAAAGGCAAGGCCAACCCGGCGCAGGTCAATGAGGTATTAAAGAAGAAACTGGTTGGTTAATTACAGCGGGTCGCCGGTTTGGTGGCCCGCCGTTCATCAGCTTACTGTTTAATTCACAAGCCCTTGCATTCGAGCAAAAAGCTGTGATCGCTTGGACGATGGGTTTGTAATCGTCAAATCTCCGCTGTTATTTAAGCTGTAGTTAAGTTGCGCCCCGTTGCTCACCCCGCCGCCGCCCGAGGGGAAGGTGCTAAAGGCTCCTAACCCGTTGCCTGTGGTGCAGCTGCTGGTGGTATTAAACGTCAATGTAGATCCGTTGGCGGTATAGCACGCAAATTGCATACTTCCGCCAGGGTTTGTGTCTTTATTGGTAAAGTCGACAATCATGACATGCGAGGCGTCTAGCAAGGTCACTGTATTGATGTCTGCATTTGTGCTGGTCATGTTCAGATTATTGCCAACAGTCGTGCCAGAGCCCCCATTGCTGCCCGTGCCGCTGCTGCTGGTGGTGTTATGGAAGCTTGCAATGATGCTGCTGGATCCACCATCGGTCACTTGAGTTGCTGTATTCGTTCCTCCGGCACCTGCGTAACTCAATGTCAGCGGATTATTGCTGACCAGGGTGACTGTGCCAGTTTTACCAACGCCGACTTGGCCACCGATGCCGCAGGTTTTCTGGTTGTTGCTAGTAAATTGCGTGGTGGCAACAAAATTGCCTTGAGTTGCTGTTGACCAGGTGTATGAGCCGTATTCTGTGTAGCCGGTGTCACAGGTGGGGTCACTCGTACCGTAACGGGCAAAGACATAATGGCCATCCTGGAAGAATGTGAGCAACACAGTTGAATTGTCGCCAGACTTGGTAGCAACTTTGTATGTACCGTTCAGGGTGCGGGCCGATACGCTGCCAGACGTGCCGTCACGGGTCAATGTGTCTGTCGTTCCGTCTGTCTGATCACTGACCGTTAGCATTCCTTGCGGCACCAACTTATTTTTTCCATCATAGGATGAAGCGTTGCTCAGCTTAAGCTGCAAGCGTCGCTTGTGGCTAGCCTTGTCGGTGTAAACCTGGTTACCCAAATCAACGTCAGTGCAGTTTGATGGCAGGCAACTGATGGGATAGTCCTTGGTTTTTGTCACACCACTGACGCAGGAATCAACACCTGTAAACGTGACGTTCGTGGCGGTGAAGGTTGCTGTTGCCCTGGCCTGGTTATTGGGGCAGTTCTGGCTTGAGCTGACGGTCACCACCGCTTGCCATTGGGTATTTAAAAAGTCTAACGGGATGGCCCCGCTGCCTTGTTTCATGTTGCTTTCGGCGGTATTACGATCCACCTTATTCTGGGGTACACCAGCTGTGTTGGCGGATTTGCTGTAGCTCGTGTTGTCGGTATTAAATGTGACCGTATTGAGTTTAGTGCTAGAGGCATATTCGCTATCGTCCGGCAATTGAATGGATTGCGGAGCGCCGCTGTTGCCCGGCGTTTTGTTCAGATTTTGCAACATCTGGCCAATATTGACCGGATAGTCTGGATTCGGGTTGGCAGGATCACCGTCTCCCGCTTTGGGTTTCAGATTGTAGGGCGTGACTTTACCGGTAGCCGTCGCGCTGCCCAATGTCGCGCCTTTCGTGACGTCACCGCCGCCGCCAATGACAAAAGTGACTGTGTCGCCAGGTTGGTACTGATAGCTGCCACCCGTACCGGTTTTTCCATTAAGACCGCTGGGGGCTGACGAGTAGTAGAGACCCTGAACGGGGGCGTCTACAAATGTGCCTGTCGACGGCGTGGTTGTTGTAGTCCCCGCCGAGTTGGTATTTGCAGCAGTAGACGTGTTCGACGAGCTTGAATTGCCACCACAGGCTGCGAGTACAGACACCAATGCGGTCAGGAGGCAGTAACTCCGTAAAGTAATCATGGTCAACATTCCTCCTAAAAGGACTATGTAAAACTTTTTAAACGTGACAATAGTTGGAAATAGATGATTGTTTTCATATACATATACTTTCTTGCTGGGCTGAGTAGATCCATTTTTTTGGTAACAAAACGTAAGGGTGTCAGCCGTTTAAGATCGGACGCCATGGCTGAGTAATTTGAAGTGGCGGTGCAAGCCCGTCGGACAAGCGAGCCAAGTTGGCTAGTGACGTGTTCCAGGCGATTGCGCGTAAGGCAAACTCCTACACTTGCAGTAGCCTGAACCCTCCCGATTAAACCGACAATCGCTGACTCAAGTTTCTAGGGGGTAAGGCGATAATTCGTTCAAGCAAAATGTAAACAGCGAATACCGCTGAAAAACAAAACGTAATCGGAGGATGCA
This sequence comes from Burkholderiaceae bacterium, assembly GCA_036834985.1. Classification (GTDB taxonomy): domain Bacteria; phylum Pseudomonadota; class Gammaproteobacteria; order Burkholderiales; family Burkholderiaceae_B; genus DAITMV01. Next base: position 4,404 of record DAITMV010000010.1, read on the forward strand.
CCATGAGCAATACCCGTCTGTTAGAAGAAATTCGCGAAGCCAATTTGTCCTACATCCTGTTGGCGCAACAGTTGATCCGCGAGGACCGTCCAGAAGCCATTATCCGTTTGGGCATCAACGAAGATGTGGCCGACATCCTGGAAAAATTGTCCACCGCCCAGGTTTTAAAAATTGCATCGGGTACCACCCTGATGTGCAAGTTCCGCTTTGATGATGCGATGGTCTGGAACCTTCTGACCAACAACACCAAAGACAAAGCAGTCACCGGCATGCACGCCGCGATCCTGATGGCCAGCAAAGCCGTCGAAGTGGCAGCCTGAGCTGCGGGCATCAAGACACAATGGTTAAACAATAAATTGTTTCAGAATTAACCGAATGAGCCGTTAATAATAAAAGAGGCCATTCGGCATTCTGTGAAGCGACACCAACAAAAACCAGTCGCCGCAGAGGTAAACAATACTTAAGTTTCACGATGTAATGACAGAGGACATCATGGCTAAGATCAAATCAATCGTTAACGAAGCAGCTCAAATTCGTCTTGCAACCGAACTCATCAACCTCGATGCCCGTTTGCAGGTACTTGAATCTGAAACCACCTTGTCACGCGAGCGTCTGCTCAAGCTGTACAAGGAAGTAAAACTCAAATCGCCTCCCAAAGGCATGTTGCCATTCTCAACCGATTGGTTCATGACCTGGCAACCGAACATCCACAGCTCGCTGTTCATGAACATTTACCAGTCGCTGATCAAAACCATCGAACTGGAAGACATCAACGCGATCATTCACGCATACAAGCTGTACAAAGAGCAAATCGCTCAGCTGGGTCTGCCCGAAGTGCTGTCTCTGACCCGTGCCTGGCGTCTGGTTAAGTTTTTTGATGCCGGCATGTTGACCACAACGCCTTGCACCTGCTGCGAAGGGCACTTTGTTGTGCACACCTACGAGCTGACCAAAGATTATGTCTGTGGCTTGTGCCACATGCCATCACGCGCGGGCAAAGGCCGCGGCATGATGGAGGCTTTTGTCAACGACGAAGCGGCCGAAGACGAATTTGCGGATGCTTAAGTCCTGATGCTCTGTGCTGTTTGACCAAACAGCACCTTTTTGGCGTCTTCCGTTGAAATGGTCGGCGAAGTATTCACAGCCTTGGCCCGCTCATACGCGCGAATCACCGCAGGTCGGTCGGCCATTTGATCAAACCAGCGCTTTAAATGTGCAAAATCATTGATATTTTGCAACTGCCGTTCATGGGGCACTATCCACGGGTAGCAAGCCATATCGGCAATTGAATACTCTCCCGCTATAAAATCTCTGTCAGCCAACCGTTTGTTCAAAACACCGTACAAGCGGTTGGTTTCTTTGACATAACGATCAATGGCATACGGCAATTTTTCCGGTGCATACTGTACAAAATGGTGATTTTGACCTGCCATAGGCCCCAACCCACCCATTTGCCAAAATAACCACTGCAATACGTCCACCCGCCCCTGGATATCAGTGGGAATAAATCGTCCTGTTTTTTCGGCCAGATACAGCAAAATCGCCCCGGACTCAAAGACTGACAATGCGCCCTGAGCGCCGTCGGGCGCCTTATCCACGATGGCCGGAATCCGATTGTTGGGGGCGATCGTTAAGAACTCAGGCGCGAACTGTTCACCCTTGGAGATATTGACGGGAATGATGTTGTAATCCATCCCGGCCTCTTCCAGAAAAATGGTGACTTTATGACCGTTGGGTGTTGTCCAGTAGTACAAATCAATCATACGATTGTTATCCTTGGTTCAGGGTTTTGGCTGTTTTCATTATAGAGCGCGTATGCACCACACAACTCATATTCTGTTCAATTACGATTGGGATCAACAGGCTTTTTCCCGTCTTGAACAGCAATGGCCTTCAATCAGCTCCGGTTTTGACTTGTTCTCCTTCCCCAGCAACGCGCGCCTGGCCTGGTTTGACATGAACCGTTTTGTCCAGTTGAGCATCGCCAAGGCCAAACTGCATGGCGCTCGGGCCGTCATTTCAAATCATGAGCAATTCGGCGCCTTGTGTGCCGCCTTGATGGCCGAACAACTCGGCTGGCCGGGCACACCGGTCAACGCGGTGCTGGCCTGTCAGCATAAGTTGTATGCACGAACTGTTTTACAACGCGTCTGCCCACAGGCCAACATCCCGTTCGCGCGGCTTGATGCACAGTACGGCGGCCCGATTCCCCAAGGCATTGAATACCCCCAATTTGTCAAACCGGTTAAAGCGGCTTTCTCGGTGCTGGCCCGGACGGTGCAAAACCATTCACAGTTGCATGCCCACACCCGCTTTAGCGCCTGGGAGTTGTGGGTCATCCGGCATTTGGTAGAACCCTTTGAACGTATTGTCAGGGAGCGGATGCCGCACGCGGGTACTGCGCACAGCATGATGCTGGAGGCTCCCGTCCGAGGTTCGCAATATTGTCTGGATGGTTATGTATTTAATAATCAGATGAACACGTTGGGCGTGGTCGATGTCGCGATGTATCCGAATACCGATGCATTTATGCGTTTTGACTATCCCAGCCAGCTACCTGGGCAGGTGATCCGCCGCGCCTCAGAAGTTGCCCGTTTGTTTTTGCAGGAAATCGGCTTTACCCATGGCCTGTTTAACATGGAGTTTTTTTACGATCAGGAGCAGGATGTCATCAGCGTGATTGAATTTAACCCACGCATGGCATCGCAGTTTTCCGATTTGTACGCCCGGGTCGATGGCATCAATCTGCATGAAATATCGCTTGCACTGGGGCATGGTTTGGACCCATGCACCTTGCCACGAACCAAGCCCAACGCCGGCGCAGCAGCCAGTTTTGTCTACAGAAGCTTTGAACCTGGAGCGATGATCAGACATCCGGGCGCAACCCAGCTGCAGGCGTTCTGGGCAGCCTATCCGGACGCATTGCTGCTGCAATTTCCAAAATCGGCAGGGTCAACCGCCCGGGACTTTAAATGGTTGGGCAGCCACCGATACGGCATCATGCATCTGGGTGGACGGGATGTCGGTGATTTGCGTTTGCGCTGCGAACTGGCGAGCAGCCTGCTGGGATGGCCTGCGCCTTACGCGGATGATTTACCCAAAGCGCCTCATCAGCAATGGGATTATTTGTCCGACCGGCTTCAGGCTGAACCCCTTAACGGCTCATCGCCACGCGTGACAAGTAACTGACACCATCAACCACAGCCACCAGCACAATCATGGCCAATAACACCGTGCTGGTCTCGGCCATTTGAAACAAGCTCAAATGAAACGACAACAGTTGCCCTAACCCCCCTGCTCCCACAACGCCCAAAATGGCTGCAGCGCGGATGTTGTTCTCCCAACGATAGAGCGTATAACTGATCACCTGGGGAATAATCTGCGGAAAAGTTGCATACCAGAATACCTGGGTCGCACCGATACCTCGCAGCCGCAGCGCCAATGCAGGGCCATCCGGTGCATTTTCAATACTTTCAGCGAACAAACGGCCCAATACGCCGGTGGTGTGCAACGCCAGAGCCATCGTACCTGCAAACGGTCCCAAGCCCAGGGCAATTAACAGCAAGGAGGCCCACACCAGCTCGGGGATACTCCGTAAACCATTGAGCACGGCCCGACTGGGCCCCTTGAGCAAGCGCAAACCTTGGCCCTGTTGTCGACTCGCCGGGATCGCCCACACCATACCAAACACGGCAGCAAGCACAGTACCCAGCGCAGACATGGCGAGGGTTTCGCATGCAGCCCACAAGACTTTTTTGAGAAAGCCCCATTGCAGATTGGGATGGAGCAGTTCGCCCAGAAACCGGCCCATCGTCGACAACGCCGAAGTAGACGCCAGTTGATGCCACTGTAAGTCAAGGCTCGTAAAGCTCAGGATGACCAGCAGGATCAGCCCTAAAACAACCCAACAAGCTTTGCATCGCGCATTGAATAATGGGGTCATCCGAGCACCCGTCGTAACCAATCGCTCAGCTTGTCAGCCAGCCACACCAACAGCACAAAGACGAGCAGCATGGTTGAGACCTCGGAGCCATTAAACATCTTCATGGACGAGTCGAGTTGCTGACCAAGCCCGCCGGCGCCTACAAACCCAAGCACGGCCGATGAGCGGATTGCACACTCCCATCGATACACGGTGTAACTGGCCAGCTCCGAAGCATTTTGCGGCAACAAGCCATAAAAAAAAGCCTGCAAGCGGCCGGCACCATTTCGCAACAAGGCGTCCGTTACGTGTGAATCCCCAGACTCCAAAATATCTGCATACACCTTGCCCAACATGCCGGCATAGGTCAGCCCGATGGCCAAAACTCCCGCCGTGGGCCCCAGCCCCACCACCCTGACAAACACCAGCGCCCACACCAGTTCAGGAACGCTTCGAAGCACGATGGCGAACCAGCGAACAAGTTGGCGAACACTGGCAGGCCACCACGCCATGGTACCGGTGAGCGCTGACACCGACAGCGCCCGCACACAAACAAACGCCATGGGAACCGCCAATAACCACGCCAGGCTTAGCCCGGCAGTTGCAATCGCCACGGTTCGCCAGGCTTGATCGGCAACAAACATCAAAAACTCAGGGTCAGCCTTGGGGGGAAAGGTGCTGCTCAAAAAATTCAGTGTGGGTTTGAGGTTGTCCTCAGAGAACAGCAGCCAGGGTTTGAATTCGGTCAACACAACCATGGGCCAGAGTAGACAGGCCGCGGCCAGCCACCACACGACCCGTTGTCTCCAAGCGGGGTCACGTGGGGTCTTGAACCGCCTGTCAGATGCAGCGACATACATGGGTGCAGATCCTAGCGGCAACGCATAAAAGCGGCCACGTTCGGGGTCGAGGACGCCACGTCTTGCAAGGGGGCCGGGCCATTGAGCTCGTCCAGATGCTGCGCATACAAGTCGCGAAGATGCTGCTCGGTCACTTGACCGGTTGGCAGGTCAAATACCACCTCCCCGTCCCGCATACCGATGATTCGAGGGAAAAAATTCAAAGCCATCTCTACATGATGCAAGGTCGCCAGTAATGTGATGCCGCGAGCCGCCGCGTGGGTGGTCAAGGTCACAATGGCTTGTTGGGTACGGCTGGGGTCGAGGGCAGACAGCGGTTCGTCGACCAGCATCAACCGCGCATCTGCGACCAAGGCACGTGCCAGGCCCACACGCTGACGCTCTCCACCGGAGAGACGGTCCACACGATCAAACAATTTATCGGCCAGATCAAATTGCGCCAGGGCTTGCTGCGCTGCAGGCAGGTCGACTGGATAAAACAGGCTGCGCAAACTTTTAAACAAACTCATTTGCGGCAATTGTCCGGCCAGTACCGAGGTCACAACTCGCTGACGTGGCGGCAAGGGGGGGACCTGCGGTGCCAAAAACAGTTGACGACGCAAGGACTGCAGCGCTCGCTGCGTCAATGCCCATGGATTTTTTCCATCGATCAGCATCTGCCCGCTCGATGGCTTTAACGCGCATGCCAACAAGGCCAGCAAGGTGGTTTTACCCGCACCGGACGGGCCAATCACGGCCACTTGCTCACCACTGGCGAGCGACACATTGAGACGCTTGAGCACCTCCGGAGACTGTTTGGCAGCCCCCGGATAATGTGCCGAACAGTTCGACAGTTGCAATCTCACTTGAGCAAACCAGCGCTACGAGCTGCTGTTTCGATGCCTTTGTAATTATCCGCTTTGGTAGGTACGAAACGGGTTGCGCGCTGCAACTCAAGGATTTCCTTACCTTCAGGTGTGCTGCTGTTCAGCGATAAAAAGTCCTGAGTCAATTTGTCGCGCAGGGCAACTGGCATATCGGCGTGTACCGTCCAGTTGTAGTCGTAGTAGGTCGGCGTGGTGTAGATCACTTTGACTTTGTCGGTGTTGACTTTGCCCTCTTTGACGAATTTGTCCCATACGGAAATGTTCAGGGCACCCGCATCAACCTTACCCGCCGCTACTGCGGCAATCGTGGCATCGTGGGCGCCAGAGTACGCCACACGCTTGAAATCTTTGTCGGGATCGATATTGGCCTGCAGCAAATAACTGCGGGGCATCAAATGCCCGGAGGTGCTGGAGGCGGATCCAAAACTCACTGTTTTACCCTTCAAATCTGCCAGGGATTTGATATCGGGCTCGGTCGTGATAAATACCGAACGGAATTTTTCGTCTTCTTCTCGTTGTACCAGCGGAATCACCTTGCCGCCGGATCGCACATTGGCCTGCACAAAGGTAAATCCACCAAACCACGCCAGGTCCACCTGCTTGTTGGCAATGGCTTCAACTGCCGCTGCATAGTCGGTTACCGGGGTGTATTCCACTTTCATGCCCAGTTTGGCGCTCAAATACTTCATCAGCGGCGCCGCTTTACGGGCCAATTCGGTCGGAGACTCATCCGGTATGGCGGTGACTTTAAATACTTGCTCGGCATGCGCAAGGCCAGCCAAACCAATCATGGCACAGGTCATAAGTGCGCGCAACGTACGTGATGGGGACAAACTGATCACAACGATCTCCTTTTGAAATTAACCACACCTGGTCAAGTCTGGTCACGAAGCTCTATGTAGATTCGCCGCTGTAGTATAAGGTATCACACTGCAATGAATGCTTTGACGATACGATCCAACCCTTAGATTGATACAAGCCAACGCCAAGATGATCAGAACACCCCAATTCATGCAGTTATACACCGCCGATAGTGATCTGGTTCGTGGCGAACTGATTGCCGGCATCCAGAGTACACAAGCCTACACCTCCCCCAAGTATTTGTACGATGCGCTGGGGTCGGCCCTGTTTGAAGCCATCACAAAAATTCCCGAGTATTACCCAACACGCACCGAGGCGGCGATCATGGGTAGCCATGCCCTTGCCATCGCCCGCCAGGTGCCCAAGGGATCAACGTTTATCGATTTGGGAGCGGGCAATTGCGCCAAAGCAGCCTCACTGTTTGATCTATTTTGTCCTCGCAGGTATGTGGCCATTGATATATCAGTCGAGTTCCTCAAAGGCGCTTTGGAGTGTTTGCAGCGTCAATACCCCGCACTTGAGATGACGGGCGTTGGCATGGATTTTTCAACTGAGCTTGCACTGCCCACAGCGCTTGGTATCGACCCCCAGGATCCAGTCCTGCTGTTTTATCCGGGCTCCAGTATCGGCAATTTTACGCCTGACGCCGCCTTGAACTTTTTAAGCCAGGCCCGCACAGCGTGCGGACAGGCCGCTGGCAGCGGACTCCTGATTGGTGTCGACCTGGTCAAACCAACGGCACTCCTTGAGGCAGCCTATGACGATGCGCTTGGCGTCACGGCCGCATTTAACAAAAATCTGCTGTTGCACATCAATACCTTGGCAGGTACTGACTTTAACGTCGCTGACTGGTCTCATATTGGTGTGTTTAACCAGGTGCAATCGCGTATCGAAATGCATCTGCAAGCCAACCATGATTTGACGGTGACCTGGCCTGCAACCGGCGGAGCTACAACCCCCAACGTTCGACCCTTCAAGGCGGGGGAACGCATACACACTGAAAATTCCTACAAGTGGACCGACGCAGACTTTACGACGCTGCTTAACCGGGCGGGGTTTGCAAAAACCACGCTATGGACAGATCCGCAGCACCACTTTGCAGTAGTGTGGGCTCAGATTCAGTGACACCGACTCACTGAAGCGCTTATAACGGCCGACAACTCCTGAAGCCTGCAAAGATGTCCTGTCGTTGCGGCATAAAATAATTACGATACCGAGGGTGTTTCATTTGCCAGTCAGTCGCCAAGCATCCTCCTTTTAAGACAGGACGACTACCAAACCATGGTTCTGAATAATCCCGGTATGGGTGTGGTTCGAATCCGGGGAAGGCATTGAAGGTACTGCCCGTCCATTCCCACACATGCCCCCAGGCAAATTCGGGATGGATCGAGGCGGCGTACTGCCACTGGGCCTCTGTCGGTAATTGTCTCCCCGCCCATTGACACCAGGCGTTTGCGTCGTCCCAGTTCACGTGTACGACGGGTGATTGCACATTCAGCGGGACCCATGTCCCGAATTGTTTGATGCGCCAATGGGCCCCCACCGCACTGACCGCAGCCGGTAATGGATATCCGGTTGCATGGGTAAACGCCAGATATTGCTGCCAACTGACGGGGCCGGCATCCATCTCAAATGCATCGATTGCCACGGTGTGAGGGCCCAGCTCGTTGTCAAAACAAAATCCGCCTTCCGATGCGCCCAGGCCCATGGAGCCTGCGGGCAAGGAGAGCGACGCCCCCGTTAAAGGCGCCGTGCCCTCGGATACAAAAGCCCACTCATGGCGCAAGGGAATATCCAGCGCCTGTGCCATATAAACGGCTGCTTCGTTATGCATTTGCTCATGAAACAACACCAGTTGAAAAAAATACAGATGATCGTGCACCCGCAGATGATCCAGTTGTGAGAGCGTATCGGCCAGCGAGTCTTGCAGATACGCCAGCGTTGATTCCAGAGCGGGCAGTGGCAGGTCCCAGCGGTCTGGATGCGCCACCCGGGACGAATCATAGAGCGCATCTGCCGACGGAAACCGGGACGGTAGACGTTCATGATACGGATCGCACGCCGCCTGCAAATGATCCTGCCGATTGCGACTGACCCACCATTCACAAAACCAGGCGATATGTCCTGCTTCCCACAAGGGAGGGTTCAGATCCTCACCGTAAGGTATTTGCATCTGAGGCCCCAAGGCTTGCGCGTAATCGTTTAACAGACCCAGGGTTCGACGCCGGGTCGCGATCAGTGCATCACGAATTAAGCGTGGGTTGGCGCTGCGTGCAAGTATGGCTGCCTGCGCTGGCGGCGTCGTGTAAACTGCAGACAGATCTGTTGCAACGTAGCCTGGATTCATTGCGAGACGCATTCCTTGATTAAACCTTCTGTTGTTATTGTAAGTCCTGCCTTGGCCGATGCGAATAATGGCAACTGGCAAACTGCGCGTCGCTGGGCCTACCTGCTGCGTGATCATTACAGGGTTCGCATTGTAAAACAATGGCCCGACACTCCCGATTCCGCCTCAGCAGACACGATGATGCTGGCCTTGCACGCCAGGCGGTCAGCAGACTCCATCCTGGCTTGGTCCACCAGGTATCCTCGCGGTACGCCAGGCCATGCATTGCTGCTTGCCCTAACGGGAACCGACCTGTATCGCGATATCGACAACGATGCCGCTGCCCAACAGTCGCTGGCACTGGCTGATCGTTTGATCGTCTTGCAGGAACAGGCGCCAGCCCGTGTGCCGCTGGAATACCAGCACAAAACATCGGTGGTGTTTCAATCCGTCACCACCCGTCAACCGTTTCCAAAGACAAGCACGCATCTGCGAGCAGTGATGGTTGGCCATTTGCGAGTTGAAAAAAATCCGCAAACACTGTTTGATGCAGCGCTCATGTTGGCAGATGTATCAGACATTTTGATTGATCACATCGGTCAGGGGCTGGATGCCCACCTGGCCCAACAGGCCCAGCGTACTGCGGCCCTCAGCCCACAGTATCGCTGGCTCGGCGGCTTAAATCACGAAGCCACACGCAAACGTATGGGTCGCGCTCACCTGCTGGTGCATACCAGTCTGATGGAAGGCGGTGCCCATGTGATCATGGAAGCGATCTGCGGAGGTACGCCAGTGCTCGCGTCTCGCATTGACGGCAATGTGGGTATGTTAGGCCCGGAGTACGCCGGGTACTTTGAACTGCATGATGCCCGAGCTTTGAGCACCTTACTTCAAGCCTGCCGGCAGGATATCAGGCACGGTGTCCCGCACGGATCGCTGTACCATACCCTGCAACAACAATGCGCTGCGCGTGCCCCCCTTTTTACACCCGAGGCAGAACAACACAAGCTGCTGGCACTACTTAACAACGCCTTGCAGCCCTCACACTCAAGAACATGACGTCCCATGCACACCTCTGAACAGCCTATCCTGAGAGACATCGTTTTAGTCGGCGGCGGGCATAGCCATGTCATCGTATTAAAAATGTTTGGGATGAACCCCTGGCCAGGGGTTCGTCTGACGCTCATCTGCACGGATACCCATACGCCTTATTCGGGGATGCTGCCTGGCTACATCGCCGGGCATTACAGCTACGATCAGGTACACATCGACTTGGGACGTCTGTGCGCATTTGCTGGGGCACGATTGTTCCGCGATGAAGTCATTGGGCTGGATCGCGATCACAAAAAAGTACTCTGCCGCAATCGCCCCCCGGTCGCCTATGATGCAGTGTCCATCAATATCGGCTCGACGCCTCATGTCGCATCAGTGGCCGGCGCACAGGCCCACTCGGTACCCGTCAAGCCCATTCATCAATTCAATCAGCGCTGGTTGGGTTTACTAGAACGGGTCAAATCACACGCCGGTGACATCACCATCGCCACCGTCGGAGCGGGGGCTGGCGGCGTTGAGCTGACACTCGCGATGCAATACCGATTGCGCAATGAATTAATCGCGCAGGGTCGTGATCCAAATCAATTGCATTTTCATCTGTTGACCGACGCACCTCATATCTTGCCGACCCATAATCACACGGTACGTCGACGGTTTGAGCAGGTGTTGGCTGAACGTGATGTCACGGTGCACTGCAATGCGGCGGTCACGCGACTTGAAAAAAACACGCTATTTACTGCGGGCGGCGATATCGTGTGTGCGGATGAAATCATGTGGGTAACACAGGCCAGTGGTGCCACATGGCTTGAGCAAACTGGCTTGTCACTGGATGCACGCGGCTTTATCGAGGTAAACGAGTATCTGCAAAGCATCACCGACCCGCTGGTATTTGCCGCGGGAGACATCAGCGCCTTTACAGAACGCCCGCTGGAAAAAGCAGGTGTTTTTGCAGTTCGTCAAGGTCGTCCGCTGGCCAATAACCTGCGTTACAGTGTTCAGGGGCATGCGCTCAAACCCTACTATCCGCAACGCAGTTGGTTGGCGCTGATCAGCACCGGCGATCAATTTGCCGTCGCGTCTAAAGGGTCCATCGGCTTCTCCGGGGACTGGGTCTGGCGCTGGAAAGATTGGATCGACCGCCGATTCATGGCCAAGTTTGAAGATTTTCCTGCCATGGATGCTGCCCGTGAACCCATGGCGAGCAAGGTGGCCCTGAGCCAGGAAGAGTCTTTGCAAGCCATCTCGGCCATCGCGATGCGCTGCGGCGGCTGCGGTGCCAAAGTCGGGTCCACGGTGCTGTCGCGTGCACTGGGTGCACTCAAACCCTATGAGAGCCCGGATGTGATCATCGGCTTACATTCCCCGGATGATGCCGCGGTCGTGCGGGTGCCGCCAGGTAAGGCCATGGTTCATACGGTCGACTTTTTTCGTGCTTTTATTGATGACCCCTACCTTTTTGGCAAAGTAGCGGCCAACCATGCCCTGGGCGACATATTCGCCATGGGTGGGCAAGCGCAATCTGCCACGGCCGTGGTCACTGTTCCGCCGGGTCTTGAGGCCAAAGTTGAAGAACAACTCTTCCAGATGATGTCCGGTGCTGTGGACGTATTGAATGAAGCCCAATGCGCGCTGGTAGGCGGCCATACCGGGGAAGGCAAGGAGTTGGCGCTCGGCTTTGCGATCAATGGTTTGATCGACGCTGACCTGCATTCGCTGATGCGCAAGGGCGGTATGCAACCAGGCGATGCGCTCATTCTGACTAAACCAATTGGCACTGGCACCCTGTTTGCAGCCCATGCGAAATACGCTGCCAAAGGTCGCTGGATAGACGCCGCCTTGCAATCGATGATTCAGTCAAACCGCCAAGGTGCTCAGTGTCTGTACCAGCATGGAGCCACGGCCTGTACGGATCTGACCGGGTTTGGCTTGCTGGGCCATCTGGTCGAAATGACCCGCCCCTCCCAAGTGGATGCGCAGTTGAATTTAAGTGCCCTCCCCTTGCTCGATGGCGCGCTGCAAACGGTGGCGGCGGGTATTGTCAGTTCGCTGCAACCAGCCAATGTACGACTGCGCAGGGCCATCCGCAACCAGGAAGCCTTTATCGACGACCCTCGCTACCCGTTGCTGTTTGATCCACAGACAGCAGGTGGATTGCTGGCAACCGTTCCGGCTGACAAAGTACTTGCCTGCGTCGAGCAACTGCGGGCGCTGGGATATCAACACACCGCAATTATCGGCCACATCATGCCGCCAAGCGATGCGTTGGAACCCATCGTGCTTAAGTCTTAAGACATGCTTTTTAGTATGGATGACCTGTTGCGGGCGCAGGCATTGTTTACCTCGCTGTACATGGCTCAACCATTGATCTGCTGCCTGTTGTACTTTGCGTTGTTTGTCACCCTGTCGGCCTGTTGCCTGCCTGGAGCGGGAGTCTTGATGATCGCAGGAGGCGCCTGCATGGGTTTGTGCTGGGGAACGGTACTGTCGGCTCTGGCATCTGCCACCGGTGCCTTGCTGACCATGCAAGCGGCTCGTTACTGGTTCCGTGAGCGCGTCGCCCGGCGATTCTCAGGCCCCTTGAGAACACTGGAGCGGGGCCTAGCGCGGCATGAGGTCAACTACCTATTAAGTCTGCGGGTTGCCCCTGTCATACCCTATATGGTGCTGAACCTGCTGGCGGGCCTGACCCACATCCGCCGCCGAACCTTTTTCTGGACCAGTCTGGTGGGCATGCTGCCAGGCACGGCGCTGTACGTAAACGCCGGGGTGCATTTGTCGACGGTTCGATCCATCGAACAACTGTTTTCGCCCGTAGTCATGGCCTCGTTGCTGATGCTGGCGTTGCTGCCCTGGCTCATGGAACGGTTGTTACACAAAACACAATAAATACCCATTCCGACCCATCCGTGGTGAATCTACCTACCGGTCAGATCGGTATAACTACGATCTACGTCCATCGACGAATCGTCCCTGATCATGCGCTCACCCCATATCGCTTTCGCACACTCGCTCAGAAACATCACACTGGCCGCAGCTCTGGTCGCCGGTTTGACGGCCTGTGGCAACTCAACGCCCACTGACAGCGCTACGAACAACACCAATACCAACCCCAGTGATACTTCCAACACGGGCGAGGTATCAACGGCGTGCACAAAAACATCGTGGTTCGGTGGTGTGGTGGACTACTGCAACGGCCACTTGATTTACCGTGACTATGTATACGACGATTATGGCGCCGATACAGGGGCGATCTCCGGCAACCCCAGCTTGTTGAATGTCAACACCCGCGCGGGTATCCGCAATAATCCGTTTGCAACAACACCGGGGCTGCTGTCCCCCACGGCAGGCGATATCACTTACCCCGCAGGCGCTCAAAGTACGGCAGATCTGGTGGATCTGGATGTATCCATTCAGGGCGGACAGTTGCAAGCGGTGTTCAAGCTCAACGCCCTGTACACCGCCAACCAGACCATCGCCGCGATTGCGGTTGACACCGACAACAACCCAAATACGGGGTCAGTCAAACTCATGGGCTTGACCGTCAAAGGGGCTGATGCAGTCTATGAGTTCACACAAGGCGACCCGGCCAGCAACACCATCACAGGCACCTTCCCCTTGCCAGCGTCGGCCAACTGGAGCCTGTGGGCGGTTACCGCGCAGAGCAACCGCAAGGTGATGAACGTCGCGTTCCGCGGATTTGATGAACAGGCCGGCGCCACGGGTGGTCTGCCCAGCCAGTTCCTGCCCGACAAAGGAGATTGGTGGGAAGACAAACAGGCGGCAGCGCTCAAAGCCGGTGATATTTCATCGTTCAAGACCACAGTCGCGACGGCCGATCTGAGCGGTAACCTCAGCCGTGAAATGGTGGTTACACCGGGCTTTCGGCAGCGGGTTTATACCTCTGCCTACACGGTACCCAACACGACGGGCGAAGGCATGTCCATGAAAGGTGTTCCAGGTCGTCACGGAGATACCCAGCTGCCGTGTGAACAGTACTTCAACTTTTTCGGCAAATACCAGCCTTATGGCATATACATTCCCGGACCCAACAACACCGGTAAACCCAAGTCACTGCAGGTTGTGATGCATGGCTGTGAAGCCAACCATGCCAGCCAGATCAACCAGGTCAATATGCAAAAGCAGTTTGGTGACGCTTTAGACCGTATCCTGGTGGCCCCCTTGGGCCGCGGTCCGTATGGCTTTTTCTCGGACATCTCTGAACGCGATGTGCTGGACGTGTTGGCCGATGTTGAAAAGAATTTTTCAACCGACAAAGAGCGCGTCTTTAGCAGTGGCTACTCCATGGGTGGCTACGGCTCGATGCGATTGGCGGCGCTGTATCCTGACCGGTTTGCGGGTGTTGCCAACTGGGTGGGGTTTACGGGCGATATTTCCAATACACCGCTACCGGGCAATCCACTGCCAGCCGCGCTTCTGTCGTTTAGCCAAAGCGGCGGTGCAAGCATTCCTCCGCTGTCCTCGGGCATGCGAATTGGCGCTGTGGGCAATGTGATCGATTTCCTGGGGAACCTTCGATACATCCCGGGTGTCAACAGTTACGCCACAGCGGACGAACTGGTACAGATCAACACCTCGCTGGCGCTTGCGCAACGCTACTCCACCTCAGACGTTCCCTACGCTTTTTATCTGCACGCCCCAGCGGAACACCTTACATTTATGGCGCTGGACGAGTGGTCCAAAGAAGCGACCTACACCAAAGACCTCAGCCGTGTTGTTAATCCGGGCCGCGTTACATTCCGTACCGACGAGAGCATTGGAGCAACCGCGTACAACCTTAAATACGACAAAGCGTACTGGTTAAGCCAAATAACCGGCCGAGGTGCAGGCTATATTGATCTGGACGTCACCGCCAGCGGGTGTGGCAAGAGCGCACGCGTACTCACCCCCGGACAAACCGCCGGGGTAGGTCCAGTTCCTTGGGTTGAAACCTTTAGCGCCATCACGGGTAGCCAAACCAATTCAGCCAGCAACACAGTGACGGCAACACTGAAGAACGTCAAAAGTGTCACGCTGGATACCGCAGCCACCTGCTTGGCCTCAGGAACCCGCTACACCGTCACGACGGATGGTGCGACGACCTTGAACTTCTCGGATGGTCGTGTACTGACGCTCACAGCGGCGGGCACCTTCAACGGCAGCCTGTAAGCCCTATTCACGAAGCGCCCGCTACCGGGGGGAGCCGCTGAACCTCCCCTGCTGTTGCAAATCCTGCATAAACATCTCAAAGGCTGCCTCATCTGGCGGCCGTTGGGGTGACACATCCAGCTTGATGGCCTGCCCTCCGGCCGGCTGATCTTTTGCACACACCCGGTTGTTGAGCAGACGTCCAAAACGTTGTGACGAGCCATGGCTGATCAAAAACTGGTTTTGAACCTGATAGGCCTGACGTTCCGAATTTAAGATGTACTGGCAGGTGGTCTGAATGGCTTGAGGTGTGTAGTACGCCTCAAGCACGTGAATCATTTCATGAACCAAGAACGACTGGGCTACTACAGAATCAGGATCCAGCGCATCGCTCATGAGAATACGATGCAAGGTCACATCATAATGGGCCACAATACCATCGCATTCATGCAAATTTTGATTACACACTGCACTTTGCATGGCTTGGTTCGACAGCATTTGTATGGGTGGCATGACCGCTACATCCGGCTTTGGAAACCCACCCACTTGTGCTGCATACAGCAACAGTTCAGCTAATAACTTGGCATCAAACATCATCACCCCTGTCACACTGATCAGCGATGCCCTTTAGCAAGCATGATCTGTACCTAAGGTGACTTTTGTATGATGATCCGTTTATGGTCCCAGTAAGGGTGTCCGGTTACACACTGCACTGCTGCCTGCCCTGTATAACAAATCCTGGTATTGGATGTTATTGCTGATCGCGGCGC
This sequence comes from Burkholderiaceae bacterium, assembly GCA_036834985.1. Classification (GTDB taxonomy): domain Bacteria; phylum Pseudomonadota; class Gammaproteobacteria; order Burkholderiales; family Burkholderiaceae_B; genus DAITMV01. The sequence goes on from DAITMV010000010.1 coordinate 20,207, forward strand.
CCGTGACGCTGGCAACGGTCTGACCGTTACGTACCACTTTAAATGCCGGTGTTCCTTCGACCAGGGGGATTCTGAAAGTGTTCACACCTGCAACACCATTCATCTGCCGGCTGACCGAACCGATTGTGATTTGTACGGTAGCAGGCGCCGTCAACAAGGCAATCGCTTCGATGTAATCTTCGCCCGGCGCACCGTTGACTGCCGTGTAACGTACGGGCTGACTGACCACCAGCGGATTGGCATTGACTGACTGGGTTCGATGAAAGTAATACACCACATCACGCACCACGCGAGGCTTGGTCCCTGTCTTGAACCAATTGATGTAGTAAGCATTTAAATCAAACAAGGCCCACCCGGTATTTGACGAGGGAGAGGTTTCCGTGGACTCGGCATAATCGTTCCAGGTAATCAGCTGGACGGCCTCCGCCTTTTTGCTGATCGCAGTATCCCACATGGTCCGCAGGGTCGATGTTTGACTGGGCTCACTGTAGATCAGAGCCTGAGGACGTGAATCCTGGGCATTGACCGGCGCCATCCATTTGAGCTGTCGAGCATGGGCCTGATCAGGCCATACAGCGGCGGCACTGGCCCCCGAGGCGGTTCGAAACCCCCAACTGCTGGTGCCATACAATGGAATTTGTGCGGTAAAGCTATCGGTGGCTTTGACCCAATCATTGACAAATACGGGCCACAGCACGACGGGCACCCCCTGGCCAGCCATGGCGCGTACAAAATCCGACCAAAACGTCAAGTCGCGGTTGTCTGCATAGTAAGGCGCAATGACCAACCTACCATCGGGTGTTCTATAAGCTGCGGATGACAGGCTCAACTCAACCATATCGGATGCCATGTCAGTCGCAGAGACCATGCTGTAAGCCGCAAACATGTCGGGCATCAAAACAATCTTGAATGCCGGGTTCTCTTCGGTGGCCGCCACCATCATTTTTTTAAGCGCATCCCAGTGCACGTTGCCAGCACCACGCCCCAACATATCAAACGTAAAACCATCAATGCCGATGGCAGCAGCACGGCGAATTTCCAGTTTGAAATTTTCCTTTTGAAAATCCACATTCACTGCGCGGGGATTTTGCGGCAAGGGACGTTCCTTGATGTAACCGCCGGCATAGCGATAGCGTCCACCCTCGCCGTTAGGATTCAGATAATTGTTGGTGTAATAGTCGTTGGATGGTGGTTGGTTGTCGAGTGAAATGGGAAACGGCGACAAATAATGCGCAAAAACTTTTTGCGTCGACACACTAGGCTGCGGGCTGGTTTTTACATCAAACGCAAAACATGATTTGTAATCACCGGAAGGAGTCGACGTGCTCGAAGCAGACGGTATCGCCACGCCGCTGAACAAACTCCCCAGAAATAATTGGGCCGATGCGGGTGCAGCCACCAGCGCGGAGAAACAGAGACAGAGCGCCTTGGCGCGATATGAAGTCATAGTGTGGGTAAGTACTTAGGCAATATACTTAACGATACCCCAACACTGTAGTGGTTATTACATCCCCCTTATATTTTTTTAATTTTTTGAACAATATGCCTTGTTTTTTATAAATGCCTCGCATGAAAACAACACGATTTACCCAGAGCGTCGCTGGTTCCTGAATTCGACGGGTGTGATGCCGGCGATCTGTCTGAATGCTCGCGTGAAATTGGAAGCATCGGTATAACCCAATGCATGGGCCACCTGAGTAATGGATAACAACTCGTCTTTTAACAAGCGTATCGATTTGTCATACATCACCGCTTTCTTCAAGCCATTAAACCTGACGTTTTCTTTGAGCAGGTATCGATCCAACGTACGCTCAGACACATGTAAGAGACCGGCAATATCGCCCAACCCCAGCATTGCATCGTTGCTCTCTAACAGCATCATCTTGACCCACTCGGCCATCGAGCCTTCCTTGATGATTCGCCGCTGCATATCAACACAGCGAGCCTCTGCCATTTTCAGCGCTGCCGAATCGGCATAGTTCAATGGCTTGGCAGCAACGCTGGAAGGAAATACGGCTTTAAAACCCAAGGTGTCGTTCCACGCAAAATGGTGAGTGGCCCCAATCAATTGTTTGTAGTGCCGAGCGTTAGCCGGTCGTTCTGTTGATAAAAATACGGAATACGATGGCAGCGGACCATCTAGCAGGGCCCGCATCTCCCAGTGCACCGTCGCTACAATCGTTTCAACATGAAACAATAGACAGGAACGGGACATGGGCATGGTCGGCTTGTAGCTTAGCGATGCGTAATCAGAGGTTTCAGAATAGTTCAGCGAAAACAGCGGCAAAATTAAATTAAAAAATCGTGAACACAGCCGCAAGGCATAACCTACCGTGGGACTGCTGAGCATTGCATACCCCAAGATACTGTGCGAACTTAACTTAACGTGTTTACCAAACTCCAGCCCCAAATCTGGTCGCTGACTGGCCTGTAACGCTTGATCGACCAATTGTTCGACCTGGCCGGTCCGCAGCAAAGATTCAGGATGGCTCAAAAAAGCTGGGCTGATCCCGATCTGGTTCAACAGCATCGAAGTATCAATACCCTCTTCCTCCAACAGCTCATAGAGCTTGGCGTAATAACGCGCAGGAATGATTGGCAAGTGACTCCGCACCTAAGCTATACCATTCAATTAATTGAAAAATCATACTATCGCGATGACGAGCAAGACTGTCAACAAATGACTGGCAATTGAGAATAAATGACCGATCACACACAGGGATTCACATCAATAATGGGCCATACACCACAGGAACATCCGTGGACATAATAAAAATCAAGGAGGCATCATGACTGAGGCAAGAGAATTGGACATTCTGATCATCGGGGCGGGGTTGTCCGGTATTGGAACCGCCTGCCAACTACAGGCGGCGTTCCCTGACAAGCAATTGGCGATTATCGAACGCCGCCAGACGATCGGCGGAACATGGGATTTGTTCCGCTACCCGGGCATCCGATCTGATTCGGACATGTTTACGTTTGGATTTAATTTTCGACCGTGGAATGACCTAAAAACACTGGCCGACGGTGCATCCATCAAACAATACATCGAACAAACCGCCCAAGAGTACGGCGTCAAAGACAAGATTTTATTCGGCCTTAAAACCACACACGCCAATTGGGATAGCCAGTTACAACAATGGGTTGTCAGGGCGCAACATGAGGCCACCGGTCAAATCAAAACCTATCGGTCTCGCTTCCTTGCCATGTGCACTGGATACTACAACCACGATGCAGGCTTTTTACCGCCATTTGACGGTGAAGCCACCTACAAAGGTTTAAAAATTCATCCGCAACACTGGCCCGAACAGCTTGATTACGCTGGCAAACGCGTGGTGGTGATCGGCAGTGGCGCAACAGCCGTTACGCTGGTCCCGGCGATGGCTCAGACAGCCGCTCATGTCACTATGCTGCAGCGATCTCCTTCCTATATTTTTTCGCTGCCAGGCTACGACAAAATTACCGAAGTTCTGATGACGATATTACCCAAACGCTGGGCCTTCGCACTGGCACGCAAGCGCAATATCCTGATTCAGCGAGGTCTGTACCAGGCATGTCGCCGGTGGCCGCAGCTTATGCGTCGCTTTTTGCTCAAACACGTACAAAACCGCGTTGGGGATCGGGTTGACATGAAACACTTTACCCCCAAATACATGCCATGGGATGAGCGCCTGTGCGCGGTGCCCGATGCAGATTTATTCAAGGCTCTACGCTCCGGGAAAGCCTCTATCCAAACAGATCATGTGGATAGCTTTGTGCCAGAGGGCATCCGCTTAAAGTCGGGTACGGTATTAAAGGCTGACATTGTCATCACAGCCACCGGACTGAATATCCAGATGCTGGGTGGCATGCTGCTATCTTATGACCACCAGCCCCGGGCCCTGAACGAATCCATGATCTACAAGGGTGTCATGGTCGAGAATCTGCCCAATCTGGCATGGGTGTTCGGCTACACCAATGCACCGTGGACACTCAAATCGGACCTAGCTGCTGCCTACATGATCCGGTTGATCAGACATATGGATCAACACAACATCGACGTTGCCGTACCACGCGACTTGACTCAATCCAAATTACCCTCCGGCATGCTGGACTCCCTTCAGTCAGGCTATGTTCAGCGTGCCAACCACGCCCTGCCTCGACAAGGTAATAAATATCCATGGCAGGTGGAGATGAATTACGGAAAAGATAAAAAAATGCTGCTGGAACAGCCCATCGTCGACGGCATTCTGTGTTTTGAATGACTACCGCCATGATCAATCGCTCATTTATCAAGGAAGACGTTCAGTTCGATAGCCAAGGGACCCTCTGCCATGCCTGGCTGTTTACCCCGCTGTGTGCGCATGACAAGCCTCGCCCCGGCATCGTTATGGCGCACGGTTTGGGAGGTACTCGCGATTGCGGGTTGGAGTCATTTGCGGAGCATTTTGCCAATAACGGCTTTGTGGTTTTGTTATTCGACTATCGACACTTTGGATCCAGCGAAGGCTACCCTCGCCAATTGCTTCACATTGGCAAACAAATTGAAGACTACCGGGCAGCGTTCAGCTTCCTGGCCCATCAATATGCAGTCAATCCCAAAAAAATTGGCTTGTGGGGGTCTTCGTTTTCCAGTGGCCATGTCTTGACGATTGCGTCCAAAGATCATCGTGTTGCGGCCGTATGTGCACAAAATCCAATGGTCGACGGCCTGGCTGCGGCGCTTGCACTGGCCTCTTACGCAGGGGTATTGAAACTGGCTCAACTGGCAATGTACGGAGTCGCAGACCTGATCAAATCATGGCTGGGCCTGAGCCCAGTCACCATACCCATTGTAGCTAAGGAGGGAACCCTGGCCGGCTTGAGTAGTCAGGGGGCCCTGGAGGGTTATTTGTCGATCGCCGGGCCCAGTTGGGTCAATCGTATGAGTACCCGAATGGCGGTCACGTTGATGACTTACCGACCCATCGCCTCTGCAAAAAAACTGCGCTGTAAAACGCTGTTGCAGGTGGGTCGACTGGATATTGTAACCCCTGCGCAGGACGCCGAACGCTATGCACAACAAGCCAGAGCCTATGTAGATCTCAAACACTACAACATGGGCCACTTTGACTTTTACACCGGAGACAACCAGCAACAGATCCTCAAGGATCAAACCTTGTTTTTTAAGCAAGCCTTGGGTTAATTATAAATTTGGGAGGAGACACACATGAAACGCATTCAAACAACCTATCAACAGCTACTTATCACCCTAGTGGCTGTAGTAGCCTGCCAGAGCACCGTACACGCAGAAACAAGCCAACGCCTGTGTGTATATGATTTGCTGGGCTCATCGGGTGATATTTACCAAATGGCCAAAGACTTTGTGCTGGAGGCGAGAAAATTCGGTGCCAATCTAGAACTACGCAGCTACACCGATGAGCGCATTGCGACCCAGGATTTTATCTCCGGCCAGTGCGATGCCGTTTTTGCGACCGGGTTTCGCACCCGTCAGTTCAACGCCGTGACCACTACGCTGGACGCACTGGGGGCCGCTTCGATCGTCAAAGACAATAAAGTTGATATGGGTCTGACCTATCAGGTGGTGCACCGGGCTATTCAATTGTTTGCATCGCCTGCCGCGGCCAAGTACAACCTGCAAGGTAATTTTGAGAACGCCGGGATCATCCCATTTGGCACAGCGTATCCGGTCTTAAATGACAGAAATATCCGATCCGTCGAAGCACTGGCAGGTAAAAAGATCGCGGCCTTTGACTACGACAAGGCCCAGGCCGTCATGATTCAGAAAATAGGTGCGCAACCGGTATCTGCAGACATCACCAACTTTGCCACCAAATTCAATAACGGCACCGTGGACATGATTGCCGCCCCTGCAACTGCCTATAAGCCACTCGAGCTATACAAGGGAATTGGCAGCAAGGGCGCAATCAATAAATTTCCCATCATCACCCTGACCTATCAGATGATCATCAACAAAAGCAAATTCCCGGAAGGGTTTGGCGCCAAGTCCAGAGCATTCTGGTTGGGTCAGTTTGATCGCGCGCAGGCTTTAATCACCCGGGCGGAAAAGGAAATTCCCAATGCCACCTGGAGTGAGCTGACTCCAGAGAACATGATCAAATACACAGTCATGTTCCGAGACGCTCGAGTGACCATTGCAGAACAGGGCATCTACGATAAAGTCGGCCTTCGCATCATGAAAAAAGTACGATGCAGCCTCAATGCCGGAGACTCAGAGTGCAGTACCAATAGCGAGACGTGGAACTGATGTAATCCACAGGAGAGGTCTGTTATGACAGCCTCTCCTGCGCATGCTCTTATTTCAAGGGATAAATCGATGGACTCATATGCACAATCTGAAAACCTGCGCACTGTGATGTAAACCAGATTTGCGCTTTGTCCTTAACGATGGTGGGGCGTGAGGATGTCCAATCAGCGCCCGCACACACGCCTACTGCGTTCATGGTTGAACCAGCCTTATAACCGGGAGACACCGCCGGGTTGTAGTACCCCACCTCTTTGACCGCACGCGGATCGCGGATGTCAAACAAGCGCAAGCCGGAGTTAAAGTAACCACAAGCCAGCAAGGTGGCCTCTTCCGGATCATCGACTGAGCAATAATGACTGTCATAACTGAACACGGCGGAGGTAGTCACATCGGCGGTTGCCTGGGCACAGTTTCTTAATTGACCAATTTCCAGTATCAATTTGGACAACAACTTCGGGTTGGTTTCATCAGCGATATCAAAGATCCTTGGTATGCCGAAGGCAGTCCTTCCGCTTGAGCAGGTGCTGTAACGGTTTGCCGCCGACTGGGAACCGTCACCCCCCATTTCATCAACAGCCACCAGATAGGGATGGCCTTTGATCTTAAAAGGCACCGAGTGCTGGGCCCATGCCCCATCATTCCACAAGGTTTTGGAAATCAATGTCACCTTGGGATCTTTTTCACGTTTAACAATCGCGGTTAAATCGTAAATGCCAAACCCGTTGGATGGCGTTGTACTCCCCTGCCCTTGCAAGGCCACATAAGCACGCGTGCTGTCAGCGCTAAATGACAGGCCGTGCACACTCAAGTCAGACGTAGGTGCCGACCATTTGGTAATGTACTTCGGATTTTTGGGGTCTGCCACATCAATCGCGTAGTAAATCTTATTGGCCAGATCGCCGCCGTAGTACGTCATGCCGTCGGGCGCCCAGTTGCCTTCATGACCCTTGATGGTGGTGTCGTCCATGGTCACCGACGCCAGCAGTACAGGATTGGTGCAATCCTTGGAAATATCGTACACATCAAACTGGGGCCCACCCATGGTATTGCTGGTGCCATTGACGGCCGCAAGCAAGCCACGGCCCTCATGCACTTTCAACGATTCCCACGGATCAAGCATTGCCGGGCTTTGCAAGTATTTGACGGCTTTGGGGTGCGTTGGGTCTTTAGCATCGACCACGACCACACCAGGCGTTTTTAATGAAGGGCGTGCCAAGCTGCCAGGTGTTGCAATTGTGATTGAGTAAGCCTGCCCGTAGTAAGCGCAGTTTTTATAGGACGCATGTTGCCAACTGGCCCCATCCCCTGGGAACTGCCCCACCAGTTTCAAATTGCAGTTGGACCCCTTGAACCCAGCCACTCGCTCAACCAGAGAGACCTGCCCCTGAAATCCCTTTTCCGGATTGTCCGTTGGGCCGCAATCTGACTTGGTCACCTCGGTGTGAACACGGTCATCAAATGTATTTTGAGGGGAGGCCGAACCACTGCCGCTGGACGATCCGTTGGTGCCAGAGGCGCTGCCCGTCGCACTGCCGCCCGTGCTACTCGAATTGCTGCCTGCCTCGGTGGTTGAACTGGTCGACGAAGACGATGCCGCCGCGGTGTTGGAGCTTGGGTCTTGCCCGTTCCCGAAACAAGCACACAACATGCTCGAGAAAAAACAAGCTATCCATAGGGGTTTTATGCTCGACATCATCCTTGCTCCTGTATGTATTTATTATTCTTAATAATTGATACCCAAATCCGGATTCATTCAGATTCAGGTGGCCGACCACAATGCTGGATATAAGGCCTATGACATATCCGCAGCGGTATGCAGCGCTTCGCACAGCAGACAAAGCGAGTCCCTGGGCTTTGGCAGGCAAAGATAACGCCTGGGTGCTTACCCTAGCCTTACAAAATAGGCTTTTGTTACCCGAGACACATTGACTACCATGTCTCACGCAGGTATTGTCCGGTTACTATGAATTTGTAGAGTCAGTGGTCATGAACCTTGCCGATCAAAAACAGCTTATTCACGCCAGCAGCGATCAGTTCTGCGATCTACCCTCAGGCGTTCGCCTGTGTTATCGCAGCTATGGCGAACATGGCGCCCCGGTCATTGTTCTGATCGTCGGGTTGGGTTTGCAGCTGACCTACTGGCCTGCAGACATGCTGGCCAAACTGGTCGGCGCTGGTTTCAGGGTGATCACACTGGATAACCGGGACATCGGCCGTTCCTCCCGTTACAAAGCCCGCCCCCCAAGCCTGATGGATATCATCTTCAATCGCGCTCGCGAAGATGCGTATTGCCTCAAGGACATGGCCTCGGACGTCGTTGGTTTGCTGGATCATCTGAACATTCAGCAGGCGCACGTCGCAGGCATGTCGATGGGTGGCATGATTGCACAAACGGTCAGCGCCCTGTTTCCGCATCGGGTACACACCTTGACGTCGATATTTTCAAACACCGGGGCACGAAAAAAAGGACAACCCTCCCTGGCTGGCAAACTCAAGCTGATCAAGCCTCGTCCCAAGACCCGCGAAGAAGCCATTACACGGTACGTGCAAACCGCCCAGTTTATTGCGGGCTCACGCTACAAAGCCCCTGATGAACAAATCATGGCCTACGCCGAGCAGGCCTGGGATCGCGGTGACGGTGCCAAAGCCGCTGCGGGTGTCGCTCGACAACTGGGCGCCATCATCAAAAGCGGCAATCGCGAACGTCTGCTGCGTGGCATCGCAGCGCCAGCCCTGGTGATCCATGGAGACCGGGATCCCCTGGTACATCCCTCGGGCGGTCAGGCAACGGCGTCGGCGATCCCCAACTCGACCTTCTTGATCATCCCCGGCATGGGTCACTACATCGACGATGCAGTAGGTATTGTGATCGCCAACCTGATGCGAGCACATATCTCACAGCACATCGAGCAGTCTGCATGATCACCTGGTCTTCATTACGGCAACCCAAAGGGCGAGACACGCTCCTGCTGGGTATGGGTCAAATGATCGCCTGGGCGTCCGGCTTTTATCAGGTGGCAGTACTTGCCCCGCACATGGCGGCCTCCCTGCACATACCCGTTGCGCACATTTACGGAATGTTCTCCGCCGGTTTGATTCTCTCCGCACTGATCGGCCCAAGCGTTGGCAAACGCATTGCTCGGTATGGCGGGCGCCGCTTTCTGATGCTCTCGTCGGCGTTGTTTGCCACAGCCCACCTGCTGTTGGCCGGTTCACACGGTTTTTATCAGCTGCTGGCCGGATGGTTGGTGCTCGGATGCGCGATGCCCATGGGTTTGTATGAAGCAGCGTTTGCAACGCTGGTGCAGCGCCACGGAAAGGACGTCAGGCAATCCATGGTGATCATTACCTTGATCACGGGCCTGGGCGGGATGGTGGCCTGGCCGTTATCGAATCTGATCATTCAAACCTTTGACTGGCGTATCGCTGATATGTTTTGGGCGGGGATGAGCAGCGTCAGTGGCCTGTTTATCTACCGCAGGCTACCCAAACAACAACGTGCCACTGCACCTGCCGCGTCGCAGCAAGCCATTCAGGCCGTCAGTCAACACCGGTTTGAGTTCTGGATGCTGGCTTTGAGCTACGGCTCGATTGGATTTATGTTCAGTGCCATGGCCACCGGGTTGCCTCATTTGCTGAACATGGCGGGCTTACCCTTGGCCAAGGCCATTTTGATCGGCTCACTGTTTGGCTTTGCACAGTTCGCAGGGCGCCTGCTCGATCTGGTGTGGTTGCGTAAATCGGACCCCTTGTTGTCGGCCGGGATGGCGCATCTGGGCTTGATTATTGGCTGTATCGGTTTTATGGTCTTAGGGGCCCCTGTATCCGTTGTATTTGTGATCATGCACGGCCTGGGTATCGGGCTGCTGACCGTGGCAAAAGGGGTACTGCCGCTGGCGATTTTTGGAGAACATCAATTTGCCAGACGCGCCTCGCAGCTCGAATCATGTGGCAGGCTGGTATCAGCCATCACACCCTATTTGTTCGGTGCCGGATTGGAGCGGATGGGTGTTTCGATGATGTGGTCTTATTTGTTCGCCGGGGTCATCGGCTTTGGCGGCATCAGCGGGCTTATCGTGGTGTACCGGTTGAACGTCGGTTCTCGCGCAGCAACAGCTTGACCGCAGTTTTGGCGCCTTCTGCCTCAGGCTCAAACCCCCGGACCACAAACTGCGAATATAAAAAGTGTTCGACCAAAGCTACGGCGGCCTCCACCAATATATCCAGATCAGCCGGCGGCGAGTAATTTTTCGCTTTCACTTCGGCCAGTGCCAACTCTTTGAGCCGGCCGACGATTCGCCCATGCAATCCATTGGTGCTGGTCATCAAGGCCAACCCTTCCAAGCCTTCATGTTCCAGAAAGGTTTTGTAGGCGTCTGAATCAACAACCGCGTCGATCACACCGCATACAAAGTGGTTAATACGCTTGACGCCCCGCTTGGGTGCGGTCTTGAGCAAAGACTCAAACAGCAGCTCATTTAACGACCACATCAGATCAACGACCAATCGGTCTTTATCACCAATCCATCGATACAGAGTGGCGCGTCCAATCCCCAAGCGCTTGGCCAGTATCGACATGTCCAGCTTTTCACCGTTTTGGAACATCAAGATGGCCTCATGCATCATGGATTGAGGCGTTGCTGATTCGGCACGGGTAGCCCTTCCCTCAGTGGCCGGGATCGGTGCAATCGATCTGCTTATCTCGTTCTGAGGACTGAAATCGGATTTCAAGATGAACTTTCTGTTAAGAATTGATGACTTGCTATGGGACACCATCTGAATAATGTATCACACTCACCCAGTATTGGAAGATATTCTCCAGCATACTTTTACGAGACACATTGACATATATGTCTCACTCACATTAGCATGTAAAACAATACCTATAGGGAGACAATGATGAATGCAGTCGCAGACAACTATCAGCAACACGTAGATATGCTGATCATCGGTGCTGGGATCTCTGGCCTGGGCATGGGTGTATACCTTCGCAAACAGTGCCCGCAGAAAACCTTCCTCATGCTGGAGGCCCGGCAGTCTGTGGGCGGCACCTGGGATTTGTTTCGCTACCCCGGCATTCGATCAGACTCCGATCTGCACACCTTTGGGTATGAATTCAAACCGTGGACAGAAGAAAAATCCATTGCCAGCGCAGCCTCCATCCTTAACTATCTCAAAGACACCGCCCGCGAGTACAAACTGGAGGACAACATTCGATTTGGTCACACCGTGATCAGTGCCAACTGGTGCTCTGACGCCCGTCGATGGACCGTGTTGGTTCGCGACCAGCAGGCAGGGATTGACCGTGAATTTATCGCCAATTGGATATTTTGCGCAGCGGGTTACTATAAATACGATGCGGGCTTTACACCCGATTTCAACGGGCTTGACCAATTTAAGGGGCAAGTGGTTCATCCCCAGCAGTGGCCGGAGAACCTGGACTACACCAACAAAAAAGTCGTGGTCATCGGGAGTGGAGCCACGGCGGTCACATTGATCCCTGCCATGGCTGACAAGGTTGAACACATCACCATGCTGCAGCGCACCCCCACTTACATCATGAGTCTGCCTGCCAAGGACAAAATTGCCAACAAACTCAAAGAACACCTGCCCGCCCAGTTGGCCTATAACCTGGTACGCCGCAAAAACATTTTTCTGCAACGGGCGTTCTGGACGTTCTGCCAGAGGTTTCCAGACGCCGCGCGCAACTACATCCGCAAGCACACGCTCAAGCAACTGCCGGCCGGAGTCGATGTCGACATACACTTCAAGCCTCCCTACAACCCCTGGGATCAGCGTTTATGCGCCGTACCCAACGGTGATCTGTTTAAAACGCTGCGGTCAGGCAAAGCGTCGATTGTGACCGATCATGTTCAGTCGTTTACTGAAGACGGCATTACCCTTAAATCAGGCAAGCATTTACCCGCCGATATTGTGGTCACCGCCACTGGTCTGAACATTCATTTGATGGGAGGGATCCAGCTATCAATGGATGGAGCACCGGTCCAATTGAACGACAAGGTCGCGTTTAAAGGCATGATGGTCAATGATGTCCCCAATTTTGCATTCGCCATTGGATATACCAACTCATCCTGGACATTAAAAATCGGCTTGATCTGTGAGCACTTGTGCCGACTGCTCAACCACATGGATAAAAAGAATCTGGACCAGTGTATGCCGGTACTGCCTACAGGCGACTTTAAAACCCGTCCACTGCTGGACTTTGGTGCAGGTTACGTGCAACGTGCCTTGGACAGTCTCCCTCGTCAAGGGCTTGCTGCACCATGGACCATGTCCATGAGCTTTTATGCTGATGAAAAAATTCTCAGAAAAGGGGCTGTGACAGACCGATGCCTGAGTTTTAAAACCAGACAGGTGGGTGGTACCGATACACCAGCGTCCCTGCGGGCAGCCGCCTAAGTGGCTTTAGGTCGCCCACTGCAATGGGTCTGCAATTGCCACGGCCTTGGGTTGGCTTTGAACAGATGAAAAAAAGGGCCGGAAGACTCATCTTCCGGCCCTTTTTTGATGCGTCCCGAAAGGGACATCAATTACTTCTTTTTCTTTTTAGGCTTGTTGACAGCCTCTTTCAATGTGGAACCAGCAGAGAACTTGACCACATTGGATGCTGCGATCTTGATCTCGGCACCGGTCTGTGGGTTACGTCCAACGCGCGCAGCACGTGTGCCGGTCGAGAAGGTACCGAAACCAGGAACGGTCAACTTGTCTCCATCGACAAGAACGGCGGTAATGGTTTCAATCAGTCCGTCCAGTACCGCTGCTGCTGCAACTTTGGACAGGTCGTTCTTAGCGGCAATGTCCGCAACCAATTCTGCTTTGTTCATCTAACATCATCCTTTGTTATCGTTGGTAGAGCAGGTCGAATCATAATCGAAACAACCGCGTCAAATCTAATGGTGACAGAAAAATGCATCATATTCATATCCCAAATCAATGCCAAACCGGTCAAGACTGCGCAAATAACAGGCGTAGTCCCGTTGATAGGCCCATAGGTTAGGGTCCTGCAACAAGCCGGTCACATTGTTGATACCGGCCTCACTGACGCGGATCCGGTCAATATGATTCTTCTGCAAAATTGCCTCCAGCAGCAACATATCAGAGAGTAAGGCATTCGCAAAAGGGGTTTGTAGGCCCAGAGCGGCCCCCAATTCGGGTAACGACCACTTTTGAATCATAAAAATGACACTGGACAGTGTTTTTCGCTCAATCACGGAACCGATCGGTCGATGCAGCAAAACCGCCATGGCCGGCGCGATCCCTTTGGTTACCGGCTTGCTGATCGCAGTGACAGTGACCGGCTTGCCCCGAGTCACCGGCATGGGTTGCAATTGGGAAGCCAGAATGCCGCGCGCCTGCTGCACCTGGGCGGCGGTCATTGGCAGCGTAGTACAGTGTGGATAAGGTTGGCTCAGTACGTCTTCACACAAACGCTTTAACCAGCTTTTCTGGCCTAAATCACCACCCACTGACGCATCAGCACCTGCCAGCTGATAGCTGCCGCCTCCAATGTCCAGAATATGTGTGGTGTTCAAGGCAGGGCCCAGAAGTTCGTGTGCCCCCACGTAGCCATACCTGGCTTCAATGAACTGCGGAATTACAAAGACAGCAGCACCAGTCCGGTCATGTAACTGTCGCAGGGAATCGATCAGGGCAGGCCGGTTTTGGGCAAACGCCAGCCGCCAGGCTGAAAAACCACCAGCCACCTGGGCACAGCCCGCCTCCAGGCCGGCCTTGGGCGGCAGTTGCGTCAGAGCGTCGACTGTCGCAGGCACGGTGCTGCTGATGTCATGCCCAGCCCATAGCGGTGACAAATAATCGACGGATACCGCCAGCGTGACCGCTGAACCCTGCTGGCCCACACGAACACCCGAAGAG
>DAITMV010000011.1:0-33801 GCA_036834985.1 Burkholderiaceae bacterium
GTCAATCCGAACGTGAAATGCAGCTAATCATGGTCGAGCTATCCCCCGCCGAAGTCTCCCGGCACATCACAGAGAAAGCCCATCGCGCCCGGCTGATATGCGAGTCGCAGCGCGTCGTACTCAAGAAGCCCGATGTCCCGCTCGATCCGCCAGCGCATGAGTTTCGCGGCGAGCAGGTTGAGCAATGAAAGGAAGGCAAAGAATGAACCGCGCAGAACGCCGATCTGCAGCCAGAACGAAGCCAAAGAACATCCCGCACTACGGCAGAAAACTCCCTGACAGGCTGGTAGAACACGAGGTGATAATGTGGGTGACGCCAGCCCGAGCCGCACTCGCCAGGCTGATTCCGCTCGGATCAATAGATGGCTACGACTTCGGCGCTATTCAGTGCCTTGTGCTATTCGTCGAGCGGATATGCGAAGCTCAGGGTATGACTTGCCCGGACACGTCGCACGTTCGCCGCCTCATGAATCAGATGAGCGCGGGAATGGAAGTGCTTGAAGAGCGAGTAGAGAAAGCTGCCGAATGGGTAGACCAGGCTGCAGCGGTATTGCGCAAAGCTCCGCGCTCAGTGGTTAGAGAGGTGCTTGCGGGGATCAATGCTCAGGCTGATTCGGCGAATGGGCTGCAGTGGGAAGGCTAACGCCCCACATACCGCCCATAAGCCGCCCGCCAGTCGCTCGCGATTTCCTGCTGCGCCTGGGCGAGCGGCAAATGGCCGGTGCAAACGAGCCGTTGCAGCTTACGTTCGAGCCGATCCTTGCGCTTGGCGCCATCCACGCCATCCCAAGGCTGCAGCATGAGATTGTCTTGCTGGCGCGGGCTTCCGGCTAAAGAAAGCGGCACAAGATGATCCAACTCAAATTCACCCGCCCGTGACCAGTCTATCCCGGCCCGCTCCATCAGCACCTTTTTGTAGCCGTTGGTGAAGCTGGTAGATGGCCGCACCGTCTTCGTCCAGCCCGCGACGCATATCGTCTGATCGATATTGTCCTGCGTCACGTCAGGATTGATTGCGCCAGGTGGCTGGGCGAAGACGGATAGGGATAGGATGCAGAGGATTAGGCGCATGGGGTGATGGTGATGGCCTTGGCCGCTCGCTTACTGGTTGAGCATGCCAATGCGTTGCGGGGCTAGTTCAGCGCGGCGGCGGGCTTGGTGAGGGATGCTGTGAAGCGCATGGGGCTTACTGGCACGCCCATGATTTAGTTCCCTCTGGGCACCCGCTTGAAAAAAAGCTGACTAATAAAATCAAAAAAATATATGCCAATGACGAAATCAAAAAGTAAACTATTTGGTGTAGAAATTTGCCAGGGTTTGGCTTTGTAAATTTCTCTAGAAATTCCAGAGCCCACCCATCTCCAAAAGATGAAATGCCGAAAAGAATCACAAATGAAAATAGCAAAACCAGAAATACAACAATAGATGAAAGAGCAGAAACAAAAAGAGCCTCGACTATATTAACGCCTTTCTTTGTTTGAAACGCAGTAAATAAAAATATAAATGCAGCCCAAAAAATATAATAATATCTACCAATGAATCTAGAAGACAGCCTAAATGCAAGGCCAATAGAAAACCATTCCTCTAAAAAATCATCTTCATCATTTTTGTTTTTTTCGGATTTCATGAATACTCCTCCGCACGACGTTGTTGTCCCTCGCAACATAGCTCACAGTTTGCCGTTTGCCAAGTTCCGGCGTAAAATTCTTGTGTCACCTCATGTGACACCGGGTTTGGCGACCCGGAAGAAAAGGCGGACGAGCCGCCGCAACAGCGGCTATTTTTACGTCCGTCGCATGGTCACACCCTTACGGGCGGACTATGTGGGGAGACGCGCAAGCGTCTGCCGGTTCCTTTTCCCGGTTCGCCAACCCCGCATAGCCCGCCCACCTCGTTTGGCGACGAGGAGCGGTAATCCATGCCGAAAAGGAGTTATCTGCCATGAGTATGCCAACCGTATTCAGCTTTGAAACCCATGCCGTTCGTAGCTTGCTGATATCTGACCAGCCATGGTTTGTTGCGTCAGATGTTTGCGCGGCCCTGTCCATCGAGAACAACCGCAACGCAACAGCCCGGCTTGATGATGATGAAAAGGACGTCCGCACTATGGACACCCCTTCCGGCAAGCAGGAACTGACCATCATCAATGAATCCGGCCTGTACTCGCTCATTCTTGGTAGCCGCAAAGCCGAGGCCAAGAAATTCAAGAAGTGGGTAACGGCAGAAGTGCTGCCCAGCATCCGCAAGACAGGCAGCTACACTCACCCGGCTACGCAGAAAGCTCTGCCCGGCAAGCTCACGAAGGAATCGCAAGACCAGATCAAGGCGGCGATACGCGAACGACTGGAAGCGCTGCCAAAGGCGCAGCAAGGAAAATACGCCATACAGATATGGTCAGCCATCAATACCAAATTTGGCACCAAGGGAATGAAGGATGGTTACAAGAACATCCCGGACGAGGCGTGTATCGAATGCCTGTCGCTAATTGCACGCTTCCCGATTGAGGGCGAGGTACTGCCGCCTGAGCATGCCCATGACGTAGCCGGCGAAATAAAGGCGCTACAGGATGCCGTGGCCGCGCTGAGCAAGCAACGCAAGGCCGATCCAGAAATACCCGCCCACCTGGCAATGATCCAGAGAGCCATGTCAGCCATGGGCACCACTGCTGCACGCATGGCGACGTGCTTAGACAGCAATGCCGCCGCGCTGGCGCAAATCGTAGTCGCCTTGAAGTAACGCCCCACCACAACCTATCCGCCCATGCCGCGCCGAGTGCGCTGGCAGGGCTTTTTGCGCTCGAAAGGAACCCATGAACAAAGACATTGACCCAGAAAAGGTTGCCCTGAAGGCCATCCAGCTCTATGTTGAAACACACCCACGCCCGCCACACGTCACCCGCAAGCAAGCGGCTGAGATGCTGCGCGTGTCAGAGTCAACGATCCACCGGCTGATCAATGCCGGGAAGATGCGCCTCAACGGTTGCGGGCTGGTGCCAATCGGCGAGATTGACCGCGTGCTGGAGCCTCATTGATCATGTCTGCTATATCCGTGGCGGTCGGGTTGTAGTAGATCATCGCCCGCTTCGGATTTGACCAGCCGAACATTTTGCACAGAGAAAGCACGTCTATCGTTCTGGCTATCTTGGTGGCGGCGCAATGCCGACTATCGTGGAAAGTGAAGCCAGACAGCCCGGCCCGGTCGCGGTGCTTGCGAAACATCGCATCCATCGTCTGCGGGCTGACGGCAAACACAAGCTCATCATCCCATCCCCGCATGCGCTCTATTCTGCGCTGCGCCCTATTCGACAGCGGCACGTTGCGCGGCACGGTCTTTGTGACCGGCAGCACGCAATAGCCGTCATGTACCTGATCCCATCGTAATTTACACAGCTCCCCAGCCCGCATGCCGGTGCTAAGCGCAACGATAAACGCCCCGGCAATTGCCTGAGCAACAGAACGCACGCCCTTTCCTGGGCGATGCCCGAGGGATTTCAGCATGCGCCGGACTTCCCATAGCGCTATTAGCCGGTCACGGTGCGCCGGGCTGGAAGGTTTCTTGACATCGGCGCATGGGTTTTCAGTGATCCACTTCAGCTCTACCCGCGCATACTCAAAGACGGCGGATAACAGGGAAAATTCACGCAGGATCGTCCCAGCCTGTACCACCTTCTTGCGCTCGTCCCGATACAGACGCAGATCATCGTCAGAAATATCGGAAAGTGGGGAGTCGATGGGGAGCATTTTACGGTCAAGGATCGCGTCAATGCGCAACGACTCCCACCTGGCCCCGCGCTTCGTCGGTGAGACGTTTCCCCGATACAGCTCAAGCAGCTCTTTGAGCGTATGGCGTTCTGCAACGGGCTTTTTTGCTTCGGCAGATAGCTCGACAGTTCTATTTGCCGCCCATGCTTCGGCCTCCCGCTTGGTGCGGAAGCTCGCAGAGTCACGAATGCCACGCACATAGACCTGTGCGCGGTAGCCTTTTGCCAACTTCTGAATGGATGACATGGGGAGATGTGTGGGGGAAAAGTGGGGAATGAGATGATAACAATTGATTGCCCATAGCTCCAATTGTTACCACCCAAACACGCCAACCCCTTGATTTGACTATATTTGACTACTGGAAATAGTCATATATATGCATTCAATGGTGCCGATGATCGGCACCAGATACCCAGCATTTACAAGGCTTTCAGGGGAGCCTGTGTAATTTTTGGGGAGTTACCCAAAATCACCGCCGATAGTGATTCCTGATTCCCGGCTGGAAATTCTCGCTGCCAGAGTCGGCAACTCGCAACGGTGCGGCGAAGGTCAGCGCCAAACTGTCGGCCATATCCGGCGAGCGTAGGCCGCGTTTCTTCATCTCTTCCTTCTTTTCCAGCTTGATCCGCCCATTGCTGTCGTATGAGTAGGTGGGACCGCCAAGTTCGGACATCAGTGCATCATCCTTGGGTATCTGCACGGGGGGAGCCGCCAGCCAATCGCGCATTTTCACCCACATTTCGGCGCGCAGATTCGCATAGCGCTCATCATCAAGCGCACGTTCCGCGCTG
The DNA here is from genome assembly GCA_036834985.1 of Burkholderiaceae bacterium. Taxonomy (GTDB): domain Bacteria; phylum Pseudomonadota; class Gammaproteobacteria; order Burkholderiales; family Burkholderiaceae_B; genus DAITMV01. The sequence goes on from DAITMV010000011.1 coordinate 4,553, forward strand.
TTCACCGCCACACATTGCGAGTAGCCCATTTCCACCAGTCGATCATAAACACCGGCACCGATGCCGCACACGTCGATATAGACGGCATGCAACTGCAGCTCCTGGATGTAGCGCACGACTTGCCCCACTGTCGTCATCAGGTCTTGCCCCTGCTTCGTGCGTATCCAGTGTACGCGACGGCCTTGCCGGTAGCACATGGCTGTCCGGTCATCACCGAATCGTGCCGGGTCAACGCCAAGAAGTCGAGGCCCGATCAAGTGCTCGATTTCATCCTCAATCGCGGCGCGGATGATCTTGCCGGATATCAGAGAGCTTGATTCGTCCTCAATGTCCCATCGCCCGTCGAGTAGCGCACGCTTTTGCCGGTCTTCCAGCATCAGCAGCGTGTCGCCATAGTTGCTGTCGGAAAGACTTGGGTTATCGGAAAGCCTCGCAGAGATGAAACGCCGCCGAATGATGGATTTTCCTACCGGAACCTTTTGAAACGTGCTGGTTCCTTCGTCCGGTATTGCCCAGTGCGACCTTACCCACTCATGACCTGGCCCGCCCGGATTAGTAGTTGCGCGCATGTAGCACTTCAAGCTTGGGTCGCTGGACCGTAGCCGGGTCCACATGAATTTGTAAGGTGCAGGGCCAGCCCATAGCGTCAGCTCGTCAAAGGCAATGTACTGAAATTCCTGCCCCTGGTACTGGTACATATCAGAGTCGGTGTCGATGTAGCCGAATATCAGTTTGGCGCCAGAAGGAAACCGCCACTCCCGCGACGCCTCGTTGTATTCCGCGCTGGGTATGGCCTGCTTGTACAAAACGCGGCTGCGGTCAATCAGCTCCCGAAGCTGCGGGAACGTCTTGCGAATGATCAGCGCACGATAGCGGGGATTGTTCAGCCGCTCCTGCGTGCCGAGCGCATCCACAAGCAAGGCATCAGACTTGCCCGCTCCAGCCGCCCCGCCGTACAGCACCTCGTCATCCGGGCAGGATAGAAATTCGGCCTGTTTCGGGTGTGGCTTCCAAAGAAACCGCTCATCAGCCCCCATTTACGGCCCCATCGGTGGCGGCGCTTGCGGTCCACCCATCTGCATGCCCGGTGGTGGAGGTGCTTGCGGGGGAGCCTGGGGAGGCGCTTGCGGCGGTGCCATTGGTGGCTGTCCCTGCATCGGCTGCTTCGCAACACTTTGAGGCCCGCCTTTGTAAATCTGGATCGCCATCGGCAGAATCTGCGGCGCTAGCTGTTTTGCCTGTTGCGGCGGCAGCACGCCCGCCTTGACGGCAGTTATCAACACCAGATCCGCAATGCCGATAATCGCCTGCGCCATAAGTTGCGGCGTCACCTGCTGTCCGCGCTTCTGTAGCGTGTTCTGTATCACCTTGGCGATGTTAGCCACAGCCGTGGCGATGCCGTGTTCAGGGTCGCCATCGTGCTTGATCATGGCGATAATCGCCTGCGCGCCACCTGGAGACATAACCACCTGGCGAGCCAAATCCATGACCGCCTGTGCATCATTTCCCGGCGTCTTCCCTTGTGGCGCTTGTGCAGGCCCGCCAGCCATTGTTGAAAGTAGTCCGGCCATTGTTATTTCCTAAATGCGACGGCGCTTAGCACGCTGCCTGGGGTGAATTTTGGGACGCTTGAATAGGTCGGCGTCTGCGAGCTGTTGCTGGTGCTATTGCTGGTTGAGTTGGTGGTACGCGGCACCTGAGCAACAAGCACATCATTTGCGCGGTTCAGGTTGTTTTGTTCTCCCGTAAAAGCGTTTTTATTATTATCAATCTTGATCGTGTTGGCGGTCGTATTGTCTTGCGATTTCAGCAATAGGTCATTTTGGACTTTATATTCATCAATGTGCGCTGCCTTCAGGTCGGCTGCGGTGTCCTTGGCGATACCAGCATTGCTTAAGCGGGTGGCTTCAGACCGGTTATAAAGTTCGGTGGCGGCATCCTTATTAGTCTGCGCTGTGACCACTGCCGCTTCTTTCTGTGCTCGTATGTTATCTAGCCGCGTCGCTTCTGAGCGCAGCCAATCAGCGTTTGCTTTATTTTCGGCAGTTGCGGCGGCTGCTATTGCAGTGGCTTTGTCAGCTTCAACTTTTGCTGCGTCCCTTTCCTTCGTCACTTGAGCTAGAGCGGATGCGGCTTCCTTTTGAGTCTGAGCAAGTGCGGATGCCGCATCCTTCTGCGCCGCTATCTTCTTGCTTTCAGTCATACTGGCAATGCCCGCCTGAGCCAGACCAGCCACCCCCCCCATCAGCGCCGCCGTGGTCTTGTCGTGTCCTGGATCATCAAACCAGTTAGCCACCCTACTAAGAAGCCCTCCACCAGTGCCGCCATTCTGACCGCCATTTGCGTCAGATGTTGCGCTATAGCCTTGCGTGCTATCCGGGTTATTGAAGCCCGTAGCCGCCGCTGTCGTGCCTTGCTCGTTGCTTATTGGATCGTACCCAGAGCCTGCGGCAGACGTCGCCACAGATGACGGCTCTCCGTAATTGCTCATCTGGGTCATAAGGTCTGTGCTGCGCGGGTTGTAATCGTTCGATGGCGAGCTGTAGCTTGATCCTGTCACCACAGGTTCAATCTCCTTCGCCGTCACCGCAACCGTCGCCGGGTCGTTTGTCATGTAGACATACGGCACGTCTTTTGTCGTGAAGCCCTCGTAGCCGCTCGTCAGATCGGAAAGGTCAGGCTGGTTATAGGTATTGGAATCCGCGTCGCCAAAGCCTAGGCCGTCTACATAGGAGCTAGAGCCATAGTCACCCATCGGGGTGTAGCTGTTATCGTCTCCCTGGCTATAGTCTATCGGGGAAACATCATCGTAAAAGTTGCTCATCTCTCTATCCCTTAGCTGTTGTATGCCTTAGCCAGCCCCGGCAGTAAGCCCATGCCTGCTGACAACGCCGATGTGTTCTTGCCAGTAATGGCGTTTCCAGCAACTGTTCCTGCGAGGTTTCCCGCGCCAGTTGCCAGCTTCCCGTTTACGACGCCGCTGAGGTTATTCGTCACAAGATCAGATACGCCTCCCCCAACCCCGCCCGCCAATCCTTGCGCCGCCAGCAACTTCGGGTCGATGCTGCCAGTTGTCGAAAGCTGAGATAGAACGCCGCTGCCCATCCCCTTGATGCCACCCTCAACGATGCTGGCGGTCAACGGCGTGGCCCCGCCAGTCAGCGCCAGCAAGTCGCCGGTCGCGTCACGTGCCAACGGCGCAAGATTGGAGCCGATATAGCTGGTCAGCACCGATTTGCCGATATCGCCCAGGCTCCCGCCTTTCCCTGCTGTCTGGATGCCAGACAATGCCGCATTGAAAAGCGCAGGCGCGCCGACGCCAGCAGTCAAGACCGACATAGCTATTGCAGATAGCGTTCCCATGTTCTTGTAGAAGAAACCGCCCTGGCTTCCACCGGCTGCGCTGGCATCCATTACCGCGTTCAGAATGCGCTGGTCCATCAGCACGCCGAATCGCGGGTCGTAGCGGAATAGTTGCTGCTTCACCTGTTCTTGTTTGGCTGGGTCATTCTCGATGCCGGCCTGCTTGTATATCGCACCGAGAACTTGCGGGATGTCGTCGTACAGCGTTCCGCCGTCGCCAAGCTGCACAAAGCCCTTCAGGTTCGGATCGGTCACAGCGTCGTTGAACGTGTTGCTGTTGGCTGATAGCGGCGTGGCACCAAGGCCCATCGTCGCTGGAGTCGTGCTGTTATGCCCAATGCCAGGGTTGCTTATCTGCGTGCCTTGGTCTGCCCCGCCTACTTGGCTGGCATTGGAGGCTATGTTAGGCGCGCCATCAGCGGTCAAGGCCACGCGGGCGTCTGGGTTGGTCGTGCCGACACGCTGCAGGAACTGGTCTTTAGTCAGGTATTCAGCCTGTGTCGTGGTTACATCCCCCTCGCGGCCTGCCCGTTGCTTCTGGGTAGCCGGGTTCCACAGGTACAAGTCCTGGTTAGGGTCGATGTATTGCAGCGGCCCGCCGCCGTCCTGCTGTTGACGTTCGTAAGCGCGGTTGTTCGCCTCGATGGCAGCAGGATCGGCTTTCCGTTGTTCAAGTAGCTGCCCTACGGTAAAGCTGTTCTTCCCTTCGGCGTCAAGGTAGGCATATTTGTTGTCGCTTCCCTGGTTCTTGATTTGGTCCTTTACCGTTTGCGGCAAGAAGTCGTAGCCAGTTGTATTGGTCTTTCCGAGCCCGGTGTAACTGTTGCCTATGTTCTGGTCATAGGTCTGCGGCGTGTAGCCCTTCTGGCTCGCAAAGTTGTACACCTGCTGGCCGCTGATCGGGTTCGCCTTACTGCCAATCGACTTGTTGTAGTCGTTCCAGGCCGTCGCGAGCTGATCCGTGGTCATGCCGGATTGTATGGCTTGCTGGTAGATGTCCTTTGGCGAAACACCGGCCTTGACCGCGCTGGCGAACAGGTCATCCGCGTTCTGTTGGTTCTTCCCCCCGGTGTTCCACACGTCCCAATGCTGGCTAAGGTCGTCTGTCGTCGGTGATGTCTGTAGGCCGGTGCCTTGCTTGGTCTGTGTTGTGCCAGTCGTACCAGTGCCGGGGGTTGGTCCTTGTGTGCTTGGCGTCTGCGTCGGTTGCGTGCTGGTATTGGTGTACTCTGTTGGCGCGGTGTAGGCGGTGTTCTGCGTCGGCGTGGCGTACTTGACCACATCGCCAGTGGTTACTGAAGATGTGTTTCCGTGCTTGGCGCCCCACACGTTCCATGCGCTCGCTAGGTCGTCATCGGACAAACCGAGTTGCTTGCCCCCCCGATAGATGTCCTTCGGATCTATGCCCGCCGATGCCTGGGCGTCGAAATAGCTATTCGGGTCAATTTCTCTCATGACGATGTAGAGCTTCCGCTAGAGGTTGTCGTCGATGTAGTGGTCTTGGCTGGCGAGCTGGTCGTGTTGCCGCCGATCTGTGACGGGACTATTCCGTTACCCGTCCAAATGGCGTTCACATAGTCGAGCGCGTTTGCTTTGCCGTCTGCGTCCAAATCCTTGTTGTTCAGGATGCTGGCGACTTGGCCGCTGTAGACGGTGGCGGCGTTCTGGCCGAGTTGATCCGACAAAAGCTTTTGGTTCTGTAGGAATTGCGATTGCTGCTGAGCAAGCGAATCTTTTGCTTGTTGAGTTGTCGCGGCAAGGCTGGCGTTCTGGTACGCAAGTGTCGCATTCTGATAGGAGGTCTGCTGTGCCCGGTTGAGATCGTTCTGTGATCCTTGAAATGCGAGAGATTGACTTTGCAATCCCGCCGTAGATTTCCGGTTGAGATCGTTCTGAGCCCCTTGGAAGCCAAGATTCTGCGTCTGTAGCGCGGCTGTCTGCTGGCGATTGAGATCGTTCTGACCAGCCTGAAAAACATTTTGCTGGCCCTGAAAGCCGAACTGGTTCAGCGCTTGCGTACTCGCCATGTTGTTCTGTTGGTTCGTGCCAGCGTCGGCCTGCGCAATCGGCAAGGCGGCGTCAATCATCGCCGTCTGTCCGGCTTGCGTCGCAATGCTGCTGTTTATCAGACCGCGAGCGTTCGCCGCCTCGTTGGCCCTAGCCATCGCTCTCTGCATAAGCGGATTGGAAGGGTCAAGCAATCCTTGCAACTGGTTAGATACCAGCGCGTTACCTTGCGTTTGCGCCAGATAGGCACCATTCGGCCCTTGAACAAGGTTTCCCTGCGTCCCGGCCTGATTGGTTGTTGCGCCGCCCGCCAGAGATGGCAGCAAGCCTGTTCCTGTCGCCGTGGTGCCAGTGGTCCCCGCGCCTTGCGTATCGCCTGCCGTGCCTACTGCCTGCGTTCCGCCAGTGGTTGTGCCGGTGGTTGCGCCGAATGTACCAAGAAGTCCCGGTTTGTACGCATCCGGGTTAACGCCAGAAGCCAGCAAAGCGGCGCGTGCATCTGGACTTTGTGCTGCAAGCCAACTCGCTATCCCTGCCCCGCTAGTTTGCCCATAAGGGTCCGTTGTTGCGCCCATTGCCATGGCGCTACGCTTTCCGGTGCTGTCGGTGTAGACCAGTGCGCCTGTACTGTCCTTCGCTAGTGTGCCGCCTCCCCACTGATAGGACTGCCCAGGCTGCATCTTGTTGACGATGCCGCCGACCTGGTTGCTCACGTAATTCTGCTGAGCGCGGTCCACCTGGTCACCAGTCAACCCCGACGCCAGAGCAGATTGCCGCGCCTGTGCATCGTAAGCGGGGTTGTACGCACCAGAAGGTGCGTTTCGTGCGTAGAGGTTATCTACCGCGCCCTGCCCCATTCGCGTCACATCCTGGCTGCTGATTCCAGTCGGCCCGCGATATGCGTTGTTCACGGCTCCCGCGATCTGTGCATCGTTGAAGCCGAGATTCTTGGCCGCACCATAGAAATTCTCACCGCCCGTCGCATCAGTTCTGCCGCCATCGGCCTTGAACTTGTTGGTCTGGTAGTTGGCATAGCCCTGCACATCCGCGCCAGCCCGCCCAAGCGCATCCGCAGAGACATTGTTCTTCGTCGCCCAGTCATAGACCTGATCGTCGGTGCCGCCGCCAGCCTTGAACTGGTCGTAGGTGCTTTTCAGGTTGGAATCGGAGTAAGTGCTAAGGTTGTTTGCCATTTTTCTATCCTATTTCGGCCAGTTTTCTTGCAGTCCTGCAGTCAATTTCGCACAGTCCTGATACATGCCAAGTAAGCCGATGATGTAGCCGCCAAGGTAATCCACATCACCGGCTATCGGCTTTTCAGGGAGCTGGCATGGCTGGCTGAGCGATGACGGAACCGGGAGCGGCCTGACTATAAGCGGCGTCGAAGGCTCCCTGCAGTTGCTGCAGCCGAGCAGGAGACAACTTGCAGTCAGGGCTGCTGCGCGGTAGAGATTCATACGCTTTCCTTTGCCGGTCTAGCGCCTTCGCCAAGGTGTCGCGCTCTGCCTGGATCGCCACGGCGCGGGCATTGACTACCTGCACACTCGTTTGATAATCCGCGAGCGCCTGCGCTGATTGCTTCGCCGCCTCTGCCGCCCGCGCTTGATCTGCCTGAGCAGTACGCAACTGCTCTGCCAGCACATCGGCCTTGCTCCAATGCAGGCCAGCGCCCACGCCAGCAGAGAAAATGCTTGCCAGAATGAGCGCATACAGCCCCCATTTGAGTTGCAGTGGAATCACGCCGCCACTACCACGGCTATGGACTGGGGGATGTCAACCATCACAGACTTGACGCTGAATGTAGAGGTGACAGGCGCGCCCAGCTCTTTGCCTTCGGCGTCAATAGCCTGAGCCGTGACTGCGTAATCGCCATCAGCAAGGCCAGATGGCACGGTGACCTTGTACGGAGCCGCTGCGATGGTCTGCGTGTCAATCATCGTCGGGCCGGAAATGGATACGCGCACGCCAGCAGGACGGGTGCCTTCTGGGAACGGGGTAGATGCTACGGTTACGTCGATTTCGCGAGTGGTCATTGCTGTTCGTCCTTGGGTTGATTGCGTTCGGCGGTCTTTCCGCCCACGTATGAGCCACCAGCCAGCGCGGCAAGTGCTGCTGCAACTGATCCGATGGCGACGTCAACGGCACGGCCTACGTATGCCGCCACGGCCAATAGGATCAGCGCTACTGATAACGCGATGGTCGCCAGCAGTAGGGCGCCGCGCTTTGACGAGCCGCGCTTGCTGCGCCCATCGGTGAGCATTTCGCGGAGCATCACTGCATTGCCCCCAGGCACAACTGGTAAAGCTTGATGCGATCCTGTAGCCCGTTCGTGCCGCCATTGATGCGCCGTGTGATCGTCAGCGTGTCGCCGACATTCGCCCACCTGTTGAGGTCGGCATTGGCCCAATACCAACCAGCCGAACGCGCCGCGTAAAGTGGCTGCTCCAGCAATTCGGGCTGCTCGATCAGGTCGAGATTCAGGGCCATTCCGCACAGCGCGTAATTCTGCTGGCCGGTGATCTGCAGAAGGCCACGCCCACGAAAGCGCCAGCCGTCGCCGCTGGCCTCGTCGCCATTGCCCATGCGGTTCGCGTAGACACGGTTTGCGATGGCCTCGCCGCCACGGCGCAAGTAGTCAGCGGCCTCCATGCGGCTCTTGAAGTGGTCGTTGAATACGGAATAGAGCCGGTCAGGATCGGAGTACGCGAAGCTTTCGACTGTGCGGGTAAGCATTGACGATTCGTGCAGCACTTGGGCCAGCCAAGCCGCTTGCTGCAGCTTCGTTGTGATGTCGAAGCCCGTCGCCGCACTGTCGAGCGCAGATGCATACACCTTGGCGAGTGCGCTGCCTACGCCGACTTCGAGCAACAGGGCTTCGGTGATCATGGCTTGTCGGCCTTCTTGTGCAGCAGATCAAAAAGGGTGTCTAGCTTCGCATTCAATTCGGCAAATAGCTCTTTAATGTCTTCCTTGTTGATGTACTTTTCCGCCAGATGCAGCCGGTTTGCCTGTGCCTGTTTCTCCAGTTCTTCGATGCGCTGTATCAGGTGCTTGATCAGCCAGCCGCATGACCCAACAGCCACCGTGAGCACCGCTGTAAATGCCTCGTGCCAATCCATCTTCACATCTCCATCCTGTAAATCACGTTGCCAACAGCTTTAACGCCGATATCTTGCGGGAAATACTTGCTGTCCAAGTCGTGCCTGCCGTTCTGGCCTTCCCAGAAAACCACGCGGGTTTCCGTCACACAGATCAGCAGCGAATGCGCCTCACCTGTGCCGTTGCCATGCTCGTCAACGCCCCATATCGAGCAGGCAAACGCGGTCACATTCCCGTATCCGCCCGAGCTGATCCAGCCGCGCACCATGCGCGTGAAGTCGTCGCAGTCCTGGCACTCAGGGCGCCATTGGAATTTTTTGGCCGGGCATTTCGCGCAAAGAAGATCAAGCGCTTCGTCGGTCAGCATCTGGTAGGTGTTGTCCGATATCCAGTCATTGCCCCGGAATAGATCGGCGTCGCAGTGGATATTTGGCGCGGCGAGAATGCGCTGTATCACCTCGACATACCCAGCAGTGCGCAGTGGCGGCAATGCTGGCGGGCTGTTGCTGATATCAGTAAGTAGGCCTTCGGCGTCGATATTGCCGTTGGCCTCAACCCATGCGCTAAGCTGGTCCATCGTGCTCAGCTTGAGGTCGGCGCAAACCTTTTTCATTTCATCAGGGTGCAGATTGGTTTCGGCGTCGAACGCGCTGCATCCGGCATAGCGCCGGATCAGGCCAGCGAAATACAGCCAGCCCTGGTGCGCGGCTGCGGCGTCGCGTAGGTATTGATTGACCTGCTGAGAAAGAATGTTGCGCTCGTAGTCATGCCGCATCTGCTCATTGCCGCCGAAGTTTGCAGCAGGGTCGGTATAGCACTCGGTCAGGATGGCATTGATGGTGGTCATTGCCTTGCCTCCATGCAGTGATTCGGCTGTATCGCGTCGAGCAGTCGGCACAGCACACAGCCCCACGTGCGCCCCTCTTCCCGAGCACGATCCGCCCTGCTGGATATCGTCTCCAAGCCTGAGCCATTGCTTGCCACGTTGCCCAGCCGGTCGAATGCCAGCAGGATTTGCCATGCCTCTTCTTCGGAGGTCAGCGCCGACCATAGGAAACGCAGCGCAACCAGGGGGATGCAGAGCAAGCAGAATGTTCCGATGAGAAGGATGGCGAGACGCTTCAAGCCGATTCTCCCGGCTGGACGGCAGCGCTGATAATTTGGTCAGCACGCCCCGCAGAGAGCAGCCCGCTCGCCTCCATAGCCTGCAGGCCAGTTAGCGTGTTCGGGTCGTCAAGATCGACATAGCGCGCCAAGTTGACGTTTTGTAAGTACATACGCACCGTTGCCGCCTGTACTGTGTTGCCGATACTGGCTAGGTCGATGGCGACGCGCTCGTCAGGCGTGAATCGGAGCAGGAAGGCGAGCGGGGTAATGCGTCTGGATTGGGAAATGCTGCCGGATGAAGTCGCCATTATCCGATCCTAAAGAGATAAACGCCGTTCGTATCACCGCCGCCAGCCGGGGCAAAGTACGTCGAGTACCCGACCTGATCAACGGTCGGCCAATTCTTAATAAGGCTGACCGCTAATATCGCGCCTGTGCCTACGACAACCATGTTGCCCCCGTTGGCGTATATCTGGCCTATTACCGCACCCGCCCCGAAGGTAGATCGGTATTGCCACGAAATGCCATCTGTTCCATAAAGCATTTGGCCGGGAAAAGACGAATTCCCTATTACGCGGAAGTAAGTGCCGTCCCAAGTGACCGAGTTGCCAGCGTATGCAGAAACTGCGCCCTGTCCAAGCTGACCAAAGTTGCGAGTAGCCCACGTAGAGGTAGCACCTGTTGGGCTGGTGAAATAGTTTGATGCTGCAGCCGTAATGATGAATACGCTATTACCGCCCGCCAATCCGGTAACCGGGTTTGGCATGGTGGCGTTCGTACTGAATGTCACGCCGTCGTCAGCGCTCGTTACCCCGGCAGTGCTGCCAGTGCCAGCGATCAGCCAAACGCCATTGCCGTTATGCGCGACTGCCGCAACGGTCACTACCGCCTGATTCAGGTTTTTCGCCGTCCAAGCGGTCGCGCCGTTTGTTGACCGCGCAGCGCCGCCCGTCGTCGCGCCTGCACAAGCTACTATCACCGTGCCGGCGTTCGCCCATACGCGGCAGCTATCGGCGGTGCCGGTTGTGATGGCTGAAGTAGCGCCTGCTGTAAAGCTGGTGCCTGCGCCGGTGGTATAAGACGAGAAGAACGACGCTGCCGTATTGCCAACGACGATGATTCTGCCGGTCGATGCGTCGTAGCAGACGCCCCGCGCCGTGCCGCCGCCCAAGTTGTGGGAGACTGTTGTCCACACACCTGTGGCAATGGTCAGCACGTAAACGTTGGTTGCGTCACCCGTGGCGAACACCCACACCGTGCCGTTTGTCGCTGCGCTGTACACGGTAGCCGATGCGGGCATCGAGGTAGCAACGCCGGATACTTTGAGGTGATCGCATTGCGCTGCGCATATCGGGTAGCTGGACGCGGGGAAAAGTACGCCGACCTCTGCCCACGCCGAGCCGTCCGCCAGCTTCATTAGCCCGCCACCCGGTTGGATGCCGACCATAATGTCGCCAATTTGCTTTGTGGTCGTTGGCAAGTTACCCGCCTGCGGAAATCCTAGTGCTTGAAGGCCCGCCATTATCTGTACCCCACTTTAGCCTCTACCGACAATTGAGCAGGCAACGCGCTAACTGCTGCTGCAGGCGATACGATCAACATACCCAGCGGCCCCAATTCTGTGCCGAGGGTGTAGAGCGTCTTGTCATAAGTGGAAGCAAATAGCTGTACGTTTGCGCCTGTTGTGGTCGCTGCACCTGCTGCTACTGGCACTGTCGAACGCTTATGCACACGGACGATGCGGAAGCCAGCCGCCTCAGTGTTGGCTGAGAAGCTGGCCGGGACGCCATTGAATGTGAGCGTGAGCGTAGCTACTGCCGTGACGGTGAGCACTACGCCGTTGTTCGCTGCGCCAGCGCTGCCAAACAACATCACGTTGTCGCCTACCGTGTAGCCGTCAGTCACGAAGCTGCCCGTTGTGCGGGTGACGGTGGCGTTAGTTGTGGCTGTGGTAGCTGCAACGCCCATGTTGGCATAGAGCGTGGTTTGCAGCCCTTCCCAGACGATGACGTTGTTTGCCACACTGTCGGATGACCAGGCCAACAAGTCCATCACCGCCGTGCCGCCACTGCGGAAGCCTGCAGCGCCTGCCGTGCCGCTACCGGGAGACACATCCACCAACACTTTGCCGTAGGTTGACGACGCAGCGATAAATGCCGCGATCAGCGGCCCATTGAAACTATCGGGTACGTTTACTAGAGCGGCCATTAAGCCCCCACAAAGTTAAGCAATGCAAATTGAGAGAGCTGGCCCATAAATAGCGGGTTCAGCGTGCCGACGGTGTTAGTCAGCGGTATTGTGTTCGGTGATGGCGTTACGCTCGTCAGGCCGGTGAGCGTGCCTGCTGCGGCGATGGCTGCGGTGACGAAGGCCACGGATGCCTGCGCGGTTGCCGGTGCGCCCAGAGCCGTCGCATTGGCGTAAGTAGCCACATTGCCCGCGCTATCAAAACCAAGAATCGTATTGGCCCGCGTGGCAATAACCGGCAAGTAGATGCTGGTGCTTTGCACCTCTGGGAACTTGATCGCGGCGAACGTGTCGGCCTGCACGGCGTTGAAACCGCTGTTTGTAGCCGTAGCGCGTGAGTTGACGTCTGCCGCCTTAGCAAGCGTGCCGGTAAGCAAGTCGGAGGGTTGGGTAAAGTAGATGCTCACTTTAGGCCACCGTCGTTACTGCAGTCCAAGTCGTCGCGCCATCGGTGTTCACATATAGCCGCGTGCTGGTGCTACTTCCTGTCGTGTTCAGGTAGAGGCTACCCTGTGCAGCCGTCAGTGTCGGCGCGCCTGAGCCGAAGAAAACGCCGAGGTTGGCAGTGTTCGACATCATGTAGCCCAAGCCTGTGATGCCGCCCGGCGCAGGGGCTACGTTCGCCGCGCATGCCCCGCCGCCCTGCACAACAGTGATATCAGCGCCGCGAGTTACTGCGGCACTTGTTGTCGGTATATAGCTGGTTGCCGCCGTGCCACGTTCAAGCTGTGCGCCCCATGCATATAGGCCGCTAGAGCCATCGCCGGTGTAGGTGACGGTAGATCCGTTGCTTAGCGTGATGGTCAGTGCGCCGCCAGTGCCGTCCGATGTGAATGGGATGGTGACGCGATAGAAGCCGTTGGCTACTTTGGTGATTGTGCTTGTGCTACTTAGGTCGGTCGTGGTGCCAGTCTGTGGTGTGGTAATCGTACCTACTGCCAGATTGACGAGCACGCCCGCATTCGTTGCGCCACGGTTAACGATGACATCGCAAAGGGTTCTCTCAGCCGCTTTCAGGAATACCGACGCCACGTAAGCAGTCGTGTTGACCAGCGTTACAGACTGCGTGACGAGGTGAGTATTGGTGGCGGTCGTATCTTCTGTGATTCGGTCGGCGTTCTTGGTGTTGTCCGGTGACACAACCAAATCAGCAGACGCTGAGCTACGGGTTTTTGTCCATGAAGCGTTGTCGAACGCTGCGGACTGCAAAACCAGATTGGTCGCTGCCGCCTCAACCAGTAGCGTCGGCAATGCCGTTAGATTGGCCGGGTTGTACGTCATGCGGCCCTGGTTGATTGCCGCTGTAGCTACGTACCCGTTGGCATCGTAATAGGTGCCGGTCGTGGATCGAGTAAGGGAGCTGCCTATGGATCGGTTTACGTCCGCTTGGGCAGCGTCGAACGCCGCCGCAATCTGTCGGACAAGCACCTCGGGGGGCAGGTTGGGGGTCGGCGTAAAGTACGAGGACATTTTTTCCCTTCAATGCATTAAGTTTGCATAAAATGCAAACTTATTCTATCACCTCACCCCGCCAATCTGTTGAACTGTCCGTTAAATTTCTCCATCAAATCCTGCTTTTTTTTCTCAATTGCCTGCAGTTTTAGGTTTTTCTGCGGAGTTGGCTGCGTACTTTCGCGGATGACGGTTTCCTGTTTGGCAAGTTCGGTCATCATCTTGCTGGACTGGTCCGCAATCGACTTGATCGCAGCAGCGCGTCGCTCGTCCTGAGATATTGAGCTTTTGTATTCCCCTCCCCCCGGCTTGGCGATAGATGCTATCTGCGCTGCAGCATTCTTTACCTGTTTGATATTGTCGAAGTAGTCGGATCGGACTTGACTATTCATTGCCGACTCTTCGCCAATGAAGCGCTTGGCTATCTGTCCGACTACCGGGATATTCTTGATTCCCGGCTCCGATCCAGTTGACTTGTCAATGCCGGAAATCATTGGGCCAACAGTGGGGTTCAGGTGATCTAGCAGATAGATTATGGAATCCGGGGAGATATCCACTTTGCCGCCCTGTACCGAGTTGCCACCTGTATTTTTGTTCAACCAGGTGGTAGCGCGATCAATCATGGTGCCTTGTGTCCCAGGCTTGACAAGGGCCGATGAGGCTTTCGGGCCAAATTTTGCAGTCGGGTGAATATCCCGCCCAAAGTCGTCTTTGTTTTGCCAAAGGTTTGCCGGGATTCGCATTGCAGTCGGCAACGCATTGGAAATCTGGTTAGTCGGCACTATGCCATCGTCTTTCTCGTACTTCATCATGTCGGCGGCGGGGGCCGGAACCAGCTCGTTGATGACAGAGTTAGCCATAAACCGCCCAGCTTCCGGCGCGGCTTTCTTGCCGAGTCGTGACATCATCTCTGTTGCGTAAGCTGCGTTGTGAATGATTCGCCAGCCATCCGGCAAAGGGATTTTGAAGTAAGGCGTCTTCTTCATCTGTTCTTCGCTCAACGCCCAGCGGAACAACTTGGCCGGGATGACGACGTTGTTCGCCTTCTCGTATTCAGGGATTTCATCCCACAGCCATTTGCCGGTTTTTGGGTCTTTGCCTGCGGCTTGGGCGAAGTAGGCAAAGAGCGCTCGGAATGCGACAAATTCAGCAATGGCTAAGGCGCGAACTGCTGGACTCTTGCGCATGGCCTGTACCATCTGCGCCGTGCCTTGCATGCGGGCATTGCTGAACAGCCAAAGCCGATTCATAAATGTGCCGGCCTCGCCATGCTGGTTAAAGTTGAGCGTGATGCCCTTAGCGACTTCCGCCGCTTCGGCAACAGACTTGCCTTCTGCCTTCGCCGCCTTGAAGGCAGCAAGCCGGGTTGCATCTTCAAGCGTTTCGCCAAGGTATCGAAATACTGTTGAGACTTGATCAAATCCGCGCATCACGCCGCCTGCCGACATGGCCGGTTTAAGGTAGCGCTCTACTTCTTTTTTGCGGCGAGCCATATCCTGCTCGCTTGCCCAAAAGCCAGTACGCCCGCCCGCCTCGTTGAAGTCCTTGTAATCCTGCGACTGCTTGCCGCTTCCATGGGCTCGGCCTGCTTCGTATATCGCACTTGGGATATTCTTCAGGACGTTGCCCATAAACTTTGGGCCGTACTGCGCGCCGACAATCAAGGCATGATGTGTATCTTTGACGAAGTTGCTTAGCCAGAACCCTGGGTTATAGGTCGTCATCGGAGCGCGAAGGAAATTGTTCGCAATCGAAAACGGCAGCGTTCCTGCAGATAAAACGTGATCAGTCGGCAAGCCACCCTCATTACGTAGTTGCCGCAACATGATCGGGTCTTTGATCCGCACATACAAATCCTTGCCGTCCACCCTGGCGTGGATGATGTCATCACCCTGTACCTGCTTGCGGTATTCCTCTTTCACGCGCCCATTCTTGTCAAGGTAGCGCATCAGGTCTACTGGGTCCGCCTCCCATAACTTAGCGTCAGGGTGCGCCTTGGCGAAATTGTAGGTAGCCAGCGCAACCCTGTTCTTTTCGCCGTACCCGATAGACGCTTCATGCTGCATCAGCACCTGTTCGAGATTGTTCGCTGATTCGCTGGTTCTGCCCTTGGCTGATTCGTTCTTGATAGTGAATGTCGGGTCGTTCTCTTCATTCCCGCGCTGCGGCACGTAGGTATCACCGAACAAGCGTAGGTTTTCGTCTACTTCTTTCTGGCTGCGCAGCCCGGTTTCCACATCATTCTTGCGCGTGGCTTCAGTGATCTTGTAAACCTGCTTTGCAAGCGAGTCGTATGCCGCTTGCTTGCCGCTAGCTGCTACTTTGTCTAGCACTTCCTTTTGTCGTGCTGCAGACATACCTGATCCGGGATTGGCCGGGTCAACCTTTGGCGGGTTGTCGTGCCATATCTTCGCCTCGATGGCTTCCTTTTCGGTTTTCGTGTACTGGCTGTAATCGCGTGCGCTGCGGAAGGCTTGAATCTCGGCGTTGCGCTTGGCCGCGTTCAGGTCGAACTTGTCATTGCGAGAGGCTACAACGCGGTCCCGTGCGTCCTTGTCCTTGGCGCGCAAATATTCGCTGAGATCGTCCGCACCGATCTTGGCCTTGCGCATCTCGGTGTAAAGCGGCTTGTAAAGCTCCTGCGCCGACTTCTCAAATTTGGCCGTCGAGCGCCCGGAAACGGCAGTGATAGCGCGCCGTATGTTGGTAGCGTTGGTCAACACGCCGCCGCGATCCTCAACTTCCTTTTGCCGGAAGGCAATGCGGTTGGCGTTGTCCTGCAACCTGCGCTGTACGTTCTCGGCTAGGCTTTCTTCCGATGCCCCCAGCTTCTCCGCTGTCGTTGGCCCTGCCGGTGATCGACGGAACATGCTCTGCAAATCCTGCTCGCCAACACCGGTATGACCAAGCTTGCCCATTTCTGCATCTACATGCAGATTTTTGATGATGCTGGTCAGCTCGTCCGTCTTGATTGGTCGGCCAAGAGCCTTGCTGTAGACGCGATTCAGCACATCTAGGGATCGGCCTACGATGCCCTTGCTGGCTTCGTTAGCCTTCACGCCATAGACAGACTCAAGGTGCCGGTAGTCTCCGGTCTGGTGCGCCGTATGCAGCTCGGCAATGGCTTCCTCGATGTGAGTGGTTCTGGATCGGGATGCCGGGTCATTCTTGCCGATGGCGTCCGCCAATGCACGGATGGTCGGGTTGCTTTTCGCCATTTCGATAACGCGGTTGTATTCTTGCGTGTCGCGGGTGCGCAGCCCCTTATGCGCTGTCTCATGTGTCGCCACCCATACAGCTCGGTCGAGAGAATGGATTTTGTCGGCAACGATATAGGTCTTGCCAGTCTTTGGATCGTAAACGCCATCAGACATATTATCGGTGGATACAGTCTTGCCGCGCAGCTTCGCCAGTTCTTCCGCGTCTTTCACCACTTCTATTTTCGACGCGGCTGGTCCCATCTTCTGGTGCAAGTAGTCGCTGATATCTCTTGCGGAATAATCAGCGAAAACGCGGGAAACTCGGCCATCTTGCGCGACGTAGCGCCCCGCCTCGTTGTCGGCGCGCGCGTTCAGCATGCGTGCGTAGGTTTCGGCTATCGGGTGATCGCCCTGGAAGTCATGCTCAAGGCGAAGATACGGGCCGGTAGCTTCGGCTGGTGGTGCAACAGTGCGGGTGGTCCCGTCTTCGCGCACGCCGAACTTTGGCAGATCAGGCTGAGATGGCTCCGTCCTGACTGATTCGCGGGGGAATATCTGGTCTGCTGTCGGCGCTTTGATCGACTCGCGTTGCGCCGGCATCACGCGATAGGTGCCGTCTGCGCGCTGTACAGCGATGTAATCCTTGCCCATGGCCTGCGTCATGATCTTAGCGGACGCTTCCGCTTGCGACTTGGTGCGCTCTGGCTCGGCCAATGGCGCGGGAGATACGCGATCAACTGGGCCTTCCTGGAGAGGCGCTTCCTGTGCAGTTTCTTGGCTCGGTATGCCGCCACGATCCGATAGGCTGGGTTCGCCAGTCGGGTGAAGATCGAGAAGACTCACGACGCGATAGGCACCTTTACCGTTCGGGATGGCGGTGTGTGGCTCCCCTGTCGCCTTGGTTGCCGCTTCTGCCATGGTGATGGCGCGGTCCCTCGGCAGGTTGTCTACCACCGTCGCCATTGCTGGCGCTTCTTCCTGTTTGGTCTTGGCGCGCTCCAAAGCATCGGCAAGCTGACTGCCTCGCACGTCTGACGCCATCACGTCTTCTGGTGCGCCAACCTTGGCTATGTCGGCGTTACGCGATTCAGCAGAGGCAATCTGTTCGTCGCCTGCCTGATTCGCCCGGTTGCGCCACATCTCCTCTTCCTGGCGGGCTTTCTCCATCAAGCCAGAATCAGGAATAGCCCCGCGCCCAGCAGAGCGGGAAGCCGATAGCAAATCCTCTTCCGGGATGACACGAGATGACGCGTGCTGTATGGCCTGCGCAAGAATGTCATCAGAAGATGTGAATGCTGGTGATTCTGTGCGGGCTTCTGGCGTTTCTGTTGCGCTTGACTGAGTACGCTCCGTTTCTGGCGCGGCAGCTCGCAACGCCTCGGCAACATCGGCTGGCGTGGCTGGAACATTGCCTTCATCCATTGGCTTGACAAAGCGGATACCGTATCCCTTGCCGTCAGTAACTGGCACAACTTCATAGGACAGGCCAACATCACTGAGCCGAGAGTCAATCTTGTTAGACTTTGCGAAAACTTCGGCTGTCTTCGGCGTGCTGAACCCGTTGCCATCGGCGCGCGTCAATACTCCGTCAGGCGTAACCGCCGTGTTGTCGTAGACGTTGCGCCGCGCTATCTCACCGGGAACATGGACGCCACGCATCAGTGTGGAGAAAAGCGGCATCGTCCAATCTGTATGGAATATCCCGCCTTCGCTCTTGTCTGTTGGCGCTGCAAAATCAAGCGTTGCTGTGGTCGGCACGTTGTTGGCGACATCAACACCTGCGCGTCCTGCGTGCGTAGCCACGTCGAAACCGTAGCCCTCTGCCGCAGAAGCTGCCAGGGTCTTGATAGTAGATGCAGTGCTATCAGCTACAGCAGGCCCAAGCTTACTGGCGATGCCTTCCAACATCTTGCCGCCTATTGTTGCGATCAGACCTTGCACGGCGGCGTGCTGTGCGGCCACCTCTGGAGATTTCCCCTGTTCAAGTTGAGATTGGTACTCATCGCGCCCCATAGGCAAGCCAAAAAATGCACCGCTGCTGCCAAGCTGGGCTAAGGTGGATTCGCCGCCAGTGAGCGCCGCACCGGCAAGTGTTGGGGCAAACTGCCCGAACATTGATGCCCCGCGTTCCACCAGGTTTTCCGGCTTTAAATCAGCCTGATCAATCGCTTTCTTGATCGTGTCAGCAGTGTTCGCAACACGCTTTCCCGCCGCTTCTACCATGTCAGTTCCGGGCAACAACCCCATAGGACTGTACTTGATGGCGGTCGGGATGGCACTGCCCATCGCTCCTGCAAAGCTCGCCATGCCGCGTGCGCCACCTTGTGCCAAGAACCCCGCCACTCTTGCGCCAGCACCTGCTGGAGTAGCCGCGCCAGGGTTTGCGCCTATGTCCATCAGCTCTTGGTCGGAATAGGAGGACAACGGCGCGATACCCGGCGCGCTGGAAGACTGCTCCAGTTTGCGGAGGTTGGTTTCTGGCGGCGGCATAGGGAAGCGGCTAGCCTCCCGTTTGGCATCTGCGAAAGGATCGTAATCAACTGGAGTTAGAGAAAGCTGCGGCTTGTCTCCCCCTGCAAAAGGGTCATAATCCACTGGCGTCAATGAAGGGCCATCCGAACTTGCAAATGGGTCGTAGTCTACTGGAACGAGATCAGCCACTTATCCCCCTACTTTTAGGTATTTTCCTGGTCGGGCCGGATCTGGCACGTAGTAATTCCCATCTGGCGCAAGCCTTGGCCCCGTGGGGGTTGGTGCATTAGTTCCACCTGATAATTGCCGGTCCAGTTGCGCAAGCGCCGCTGCCCGGTCTGTCGGGTTTGGAATACGCATGATTTCTGCGCGTATCTTGTTGGAGTCGCCAGAAAACATTCCCGTGTCGGCGGTGTTTGTGCCCACTACTTGCGGGCCTGGTGGTTGGTCTGGCGCGATGTTCGTTGGGAACATACGGGATAGATTGAAATACGAAGGCAATGGCTTGTTGTTATCCGACGATAATTGCTGTGCGACAGATATCAGCTTAGTGTTTGCGTCGTCGTCAGATAAGCCTGCATCTGATAGCACCTTGACAATGGTGTCCATGCCCATGCCATCCTTCATTGCACCGGCAACCAATGGCGCAATCCGAGATTCACGGTCTACCTTGGCCCCAGAGGAAAACCACCCGGCAGCCTTATCCGCTTTCAAATCATCATCCGCCGCCTTGGCAATCGTACTTTTTATATCCTGGCGAAGCTTTGCGGCTCCTTGAAGGTATTGCGCGGCAACTGTGCTATATGCTCTGGTTAGCTGATCAGGGCTATCAATGGCAGACGTGGGAATTGACGATAAAGCCCCTTCAATATCGCCAGCATAAGGGCTGAAGATTGGCGACTTCCCGAGGCGGGCAATGTACGCGCTGCCGGCCTTGGATATGTCTTCGCTTATCTTTGCGTCTAGCTTGTCCGATCCTGCTGGATTAGATTTTTTCCAGTCCAGCATTTTGGATTTTTCTTCATTGAAATCCGCCGATGTTCCAGCCAGCCTAGCGCTATTTTTCTTGTAATCCAGCTCCGCATCCCGCATTGCCTGCGCGTTAGGATTGGCAGCGTTTTCCTCAGCTAGTTTTGCCCCTCCCCTTACCACAGCCGTAGCAGCCAAAGCACTTGCGGCAGCTTGCGCATCGTCGGCAATCTTCTGCGCTTTCGCAGCAACTAAAACCGGGTCGTTCGCATCATCAATCGTGCGCTGCTTTTCTTGATCCGCAATTTTATCCCGCTGTGCTAAGTCCTGCTGCCGGTTCCATTCAGCCAGCTTCATTGCCATATCCTGGCGAAGCTGTTCCCGATCAGCCAGCGCGCGCTCTTGGATATCCTGCTCAAGTCCATTTTTCGCTGTGTTCGCAGCGCCGCCCAAAAAGCCCAATAAGCCTTCTTCCCATCCCATGATTTACCTCTGTATTCCGCGAATTTCGTAGCTGATCAGCGCAGATTGAATCGTGTATGGCTGCGTCAGCGTTTCCGATGAGTTGATGACAATGCCCATGTTCCGGCCTGATCCGTCTACATTGGCGGTCGCCTTCCCTACCGAGCTGTCGCTCCAGTAGAAGTTGTCCCAGTTCACTTGGTCCCAGTAATTCAGACCGCCTGACGTTGTGTTGAACGTGTAGGTGGCGGGCGTCGGTTCGCTGCTGTTTGAGTAATCGAAGTCCGGGGAGAATCGCAGCGTAATTACCTGGGGAGTGACGAGCTGCAGCTCTACCCGGTGGAATCGCTTCTTGTTCATGGGCGACTGGAACTGATTGAACGCCAAGCGCAACACGCAATTGATTGCCGCGCCGTCAAAGCTGGTGCCGCTGTCCATGCGGTAGACGTAGCCTTGATCGTCACCGAGATAGATTTGATCGTCGCTCACCCCGGCGTTTCCACCACATACGAAATTGGTAGGCAATACCATCGTGGTGAATTGCGGCATTGTCTGGCCGGGTGTCGAATTGGCTGTGACGCCAAAGTGCGAGACTAGAACCGCACCATTCGAGTAAAAGGTACGCATCTGCGTCTTTTTGCGGCTAACTACGGTGAAACGCAAAGAGGAAAGAGATGAAAAATAGAAAGGCTCAATCGCCTGAGACTGGATGGCCGATTGGAAGTCACCAAAAACCATCGCCGTCTGCATGGAAGATAGCCCCAAGCTATTCATGAAGTGAGCTTGCCCGCCGATTTCGGCCATGCCGCCAGCTATCGCGCCCATCGTTGAGCTAAATTCAATCAGCGCCCAGGTTGATGGCCCGGTGCCGGTCAGCGTGGAAATGCCGCGATCCGTGCCGATTACCAGATACTGGCCTTTGAACGAAACGAGGCCGCTGATATTGGAGCCAACACCGATTTCGCCAGCCTGATAGATAACTGACCAGTTCTTAGGGTCGCCAGCCGCTGAAAACTGCATGGAACCGCCTGGATACGCGAGAAACAATACCTTGGCATGAGCCTGTATCCAAGATGGCGCGTTCGTGGTGGCGACGTAGACCTTGCCAGCAGCGTCCACTGTGCTGGACACATTGGAGCCCGTGTTGGCATAGGTGAATGTTGATGCACTGGTGACGGTACATGCCGTCGATGTGGTGTTGAATGTTGAATCACCACAGCCAGTCACTTGGATCAGGTTGCCAGTCACCAGATTATGTGGGGTTGCCGTGCTGATCGTGACCACGTTTGCCGCACGAGAGCGGGTTGCCGTGGATATCTGCCCGCCACCCATGCCGGTATTGATCTGGGCGAACACGTTTACCCGTCCTGCGATGTCGGCAGTCGTTCCTTGCGCTGTGCCAACGTTCGCATAGGTAAAGCTGGTTGTGCTTGGGATAGTCGTTACCGTCTGCGCGCTGGCGTTGAAACCAGAAGTCGCGCAGTTGTAGATGTATACCGTATCGCCTACCCGCAAGTTATGCGCGGATGTGGTGGTGATGGTGGCAACGTTCGCGCCATCTCGGAACGTGGTGGCAATATTGAACACGCCGCCAAACTCGAATGGCGGGTTTTTGCCGTCAACGCCGTAGCAACGAAGTGATGTCGATTGCCCGTAGAAATTGTAGTTCTGAAACTGATAGCTTCCAGATGCCGCCAGCGTTGGCCCGGTGACAGCTTCCCATCCTGCCGATGTTGCCCGGTACATGACTGCTGCCGATCCGCCAATGTTGTTGCGGAAAGCGTAGACGACGCTGTTGTACCACCACACGCCAAGCGTATTGCCGCTGCCTGGAACTGGCTGGATCAGAGCGCGCAATACGGCTTGCGCTGCGGCATCTGATCCGGTGGAAGCAAGCGCCCTGCCGTCATACCGCTCATACCCTTGCATGCTGCGGTATCCACCTTGCGGGGGAAGCTCATAGTTCACAGCGATAAGGGCTTTGCCAGGATCAAGCACGACAGCCGGGGTAACAAGGTCAAGACCTCCTTGTAGCGCGAAGACGCCTTGCTTGATGTTGTTAGCCATAACGATGGCCTCGTCCGCCCCATGTGCGGTTCTTCTTGTTGAACTTCATCTCAGGCAGCTCAGTATTAGACATGCTCCATAGCATCTCGTTGTACATGTTCATGGCTTCCTGGCGAACATCCATCGCGCCTTCATGCTGCGCATAGAAAACCATGGCCTGATAGACAATCAGCATGTGATAGTTCACCGGCATAGCTGGGATAACTTTGTCGTCAAGGGCGTTTTCTGGCGAAGACTTTAGCGTGACGGGTTCACGCCAGTAGCCGAAATACAGGGTGTAGTTTTGATCCGGCGTTGCGTCGAGGTAGAAACTGTTGTCAGTTGGGCTGATCGCCAAAAAACGAGGTTGCCCTGTTCTGACTGTGACGGTATCGAACAGCCGTAGCATTTCCCGATAGTCCTTCTGCTCCATCTGCAGCTTGGAATTAGGGTCTGTCGCGTAGCTGTAAATCAGCTTGTCATCAATGCCGATGGCGTTTGTTGGGGAAATGGTGGTGGTGACGACAGTTCGAGAGCCTGCCGTGATTGGCAGTGTCGTTTGTCGGTACATCCAGTTCCAGCGGCATTGTTGCTCAATCTCGTAGTGAGCTTGGCTTACCCAGTCGGCCAACTTCTTGAACATGCCAGTCAGGCCAACTGTTGTAGTGGGGGCGTCGCCCTGAACCCCGCACTCCTGTTTCAAACGCTGTACGAGTTGCAGGTAATCCATGGCGACCTTTCGATTACATCTTCTTCTTGCCCATAGGCTTCTTGCCGACTGCCGGGGAGTTGTTGCTATTCACGGCGCCGGTCGTTTTCTTGCCGGTACCAGCGAGGTTTTTGATTTTGTCCGGGCCGGTACGCTGCGTGTTGTTCGCGCTGACGCCCATGGCTTGGCCTTTCTTGCCGTTGCCTACGCCACCTTGTTGCGTGGATTTGGATGTGCTGATTTTCATGCTGCCTCCCGAACAATCTCGTAAGGAAAACGTTTCTTGTTGACCATCGAACCATCTTCGTTCTTGATGGTGATGATGCCGTCATCCACCACTTTCAAAAATTTCTCCGGAACATCTACCGGCACATCACGCTTGTAGACGTTGACAACGCCGTTATGCCCGATACGCACATCGTCATTACCGCCCATGCCTTCGGTGCTCAGGAACTTGACGCGCAAAGTCCTGCCGCGTTCGGCAGACTTTGAAGTTCTCATCGTCGGGATTTCTTGATCCGTATTGATTACGTCCATCTGGATATCCTTAAGGGGCCGAAGCCCCGTGGTTTATGGGCGACCGTTAAGCGGGATTGCAGAAACTTCCAGCCAAGTCACCGCGCCACCAGAAGCGATGCCTGCCGCCAGGGTGGTGGTGTTCGGCGTAAATGCTGCTGTGCCGGTCAAGATTTTGATTACGCCGATACAAGCGCGGGCGGCATCCACTTGCGTGAATGTCGTGCCGGCTGTGACGCCAGCAGAGGTGCCTGCTGTGTTGGGGTCTACGTTGTCCAGCGTGAATACCGAGCTACTGGAAACGGTGACCTTGAACGATCCGCCGTTCAGGTTGTTGTTACCCGTTACGCCCGTTAGGACGATGGTGTCGCCGGTCTGCAGTCCATGAGATGCCGATGTGATGGTCACAACTGCATAAGGCGGCGTAACCACTTGTAGCGTCGGAGTGCTACCAGGCAACGGTGCTGCGGCCAGCCGGGAGATAGGCAGAACCGAAATACTGATACCGGTGATAACTGCCGTTGCCGGTGTCAGCATGGTGTTGGTGGTAATCGGGCCGTTCACGTCACCTTGCATGGTAGTGATGTTGCCGGCGAAGTCGATCAGCACTGGGTAGTAGACCGTTGTACCAGCAGGTTGCGCATAGACCGGCAAACCGTTAGGGCCGGTAGACGACATCGGGATGTTATCTGTTGCGGCCTTTGTCGGAGCAATACGACCATCAATCATGTAGGTGGTCGTGTTGGCGGTCTTGAAAACGGCAGTGGCAGATGGCGTGCCGGCCACCGTCAGGCCAGTTAGTGTCAGGTTACGAGTACCCAACAGATTCGCATAGGGTACATACATTGCATCTTTCAGGCTTGCGTTAGGCATCGTCTTTTCCTTATGCCGTGACGGTGGCTTCGCCGCGCACCATCCAGAGGTCATTGAGAATCACGGCAGTCGTGAGTGCTTTCCAGCCCACCGATCCACGTTGCGCCAGAGGATCGCTGTCGGATGGCTTCGGATTGACAACCATCGGCGTGATTGAGGAAGCGCCTTTCAGTGCCACCAAGCCGTAAGCATCGGCCCCCAGGTAAAGGAACGGGTAAACGTCCGAGGCGGAACCGCCGGTCGAAATGTTTGCGCCGACTGCGCCGCCTGCATTCGCGAACGGTGCGAACAAGGTAGACGTCACGTAGCGAACATCGTTTGCTTTCCCCAGCTCAGACTCGTAAGGCGTCATTGCGCCATAACGCTCAATCGGCGTGAAGTTAGGCAACGAGCGAATGTCGCCTTCAGCGTCTGGGTGAACCAAGCAGATGAAAGCCGGGGCCACGTTGACGGTTTCCCAGTTTGGCGTGCTGCGAACTACCTTGGTGATGTAGCGGGCGTTCTGACGTTTCAGTGCGCGAGTGATACGGTTCTGATTGGTCATCACCGGAGTGCCGGTCGAAATCTGGATCGGCGCAACCACGTTGACACGGGCCGCGACGTTGTTTGAGTACACAACGTTTACGCCACCCTTCAGGATATTGAAGCGGATCGCTTCAATCGTTTGCGCTGCCTGCTCGCCAAGAACGGCGGTCATTTCAGACAACACCGGGTCTTCATGGGTATCCATGATGAGGTCGGAGATTTGCACCACGCCGCCGTATTGCGTCAGTGTCGCCGGAACATCTGTCGTGCTGATGGCTTGCGAGCCTGGAGTTACACCTTCCGACAGCGGCGTAGTCGCCAATGGAAGCGCGTTGAAGCGGCGGAATTTGACAAGACGTGTGTGATTGCTCGGGACCGTTACCGATTGGCCGAACTTTTCAATGACGAGGTACGGCGTGGCGCGGCGAAGAAGTTCCGTTGCCGCCCATGCGCCAGTACGTGGCGAAATATCGCCATATACATTCGTTGCCATGTTTTAACCCTTTGATCTGTTTGCGAAGAATTTGAATGCGTCTTCGTAAGTCTCAGGTATTGCACGTGACACCGGGGCTGGAGGGGAGCGCCGTGTTGGTACGCCTGCGGACTGACTCAACTGCTGTTGCCGCTGGTCGCGGATTTGTTGAATCTGGGCGACCTGCGTTTGTTTACTCTGCTTGTACCGCGTCAAAATATCAGAGGCATCGGAGGCGTCTGGGCTGTTGTACGCGGCTTGTAAGTACCGTGGCTGATTGCTTAACCATTCCTTGAACTCATGGGAGCCAGCAATTTGCGGTGCATCAGGGTGTTCGGCTATCAAAGCGGAGACACTGGCCTCATGCGCCTCTTGAGCGCGTCGATTGCGCTCTTGCTGCTCCCTGTCTGCCAGGGCTTGCTTAAGGGATTGAACCTCAGCTTGCGCGCTAGTCTCAACGGCTTTTACCCTTTTGTCAACATATAATGCAATCTCGGGCAAGTCGTTGTGGAACTGCTGCCATTCAGGGTCGGGAACCGGTGCAGGCTTCGGCGGCGCTTCCTGAACGATTGGCTTTGACGCCAATGTGCTGATTTGGCTGGTTAGGTCGTTGATCTTCCTTTGAAGCCCACCAACCCGGCCTTCATTGGAGCTTTTGTACTGCTTCAGCTCGGCAAGCTGGCGGCGCGCTTCTTCAAGCGTCAACTCTTCCTCTTGCGGCTGTTCAATCTGGGCCTCTTCTTGAGGCGTTTCGATCACTTCTGTGGGTTGTTCCGGCTTTTCTGCTGGGGTTTCTGCCGAAAATTCTGCAAAAGCATCGTTAAATTCTTCGTTTTCCATGGTCAGTTCCCGTTGTTGTAGGTGTTCTTAAAACTCATGCTGGGGGCGGACTCGCCAAGCGCAAGAATCTCGCGGCATTGCGCAATTTGCCCGCGAATCAGTGCGGTCCTGTGCTCTTCCTGATCGGCCTCCAGCTCATCACGCAATGATTCAATGCGTTTTTCGAGCGTCGATTTCACCGCCAGCCACGTTTCTGAGTGTGCGTCGATCTTCACTTAGCCTCCCGTGCGGCCTGCTGGAGTTTCAAAAGCTCAACCTGCTGGTGGCGGGCGGAATCCGCGAGGCGACCGGCTTCTAGCTGGTTTTCTTGAGCGGTAATGCTGGCCTCTTGCTGGTTGCCGACGACAGTGGTTTGCGCCTTAATACGCGCCTGCTCCAAATCGTTCTGGCTCTTGGTCAATTCGGCCTGGGTTTCCATGCTGCGAATTGCCGAGTCGATGCGGTTGATTTCCAGCTTGATGTTGTCGCCCGGATCTGGAAGCGGCTGGCCGTCCTGCTGCGCTTTCTGCTGAGCGACTTCGCCCATTACCTGCTGATTCTGCGCAACGGCAGCATTTCTTGCTGCGCCTGACTGGCGTTCCTGAAGTGTCGCTTGGAACATGGCGTCGTTCTTCTGTTGTTCGGCCTGGTGTTGCTGGGCCTGCTGCTGTTGGTGCTCGGCTATTTCCTGATCGGTCATTACGACGTCTTCAGGTATCGCCATGGATCGCACGATTTTCCTGAGCAACACAGCGGGCTTCAGAATGGAGCCAAACATGGGATTCGATGCAACTTGCGTTAGGCCAGCGAGATTCTTTGCAAGGAGGTCGCGGGCAAGCAAAACACTTGAACCTCGGGCATCCACCTTGTAATCGCCTTTGATCTCTTCCTTTTCGCTGAACTGCATGTTCCAGTCGTAGAAGCGTTCTAAGGTCGGGGTGGTGATGTTGTCGTCAAACGACTTCACGATACGTCTAAGGCCAGCCATCGAGCTGGTGTTGATCGCCTGAAGCCCAACGGTGGACTGAGAGGCCATACCCTGTTCCTGATTGACGATCTGCGGCAAACCAGTTTCATCGTCAACGAGCTTCATGCTCAACTCAAACAGCGGCGTGATTTCGTTCAACCGGCTGGGAATGTCGAAAGTATCGAAAGCATCCTTTACCGTTCCACCGCGCCCGTTCTTGTACCAGACCTTGTTAGGCTCATAAGCCCATTCCCCATTTGCAGGGGTAATGATGCTGCGGTCGATGATGGTCTGCGGGCCCACCGACAATGCGGCGTTGTCCTGCATCATCACCCAGGCAGAGTTGACGCCCTTCTGTGAATTACGCATTGCCCACGGCACGCCGAAGCCAAAGATGCAAGCTTCGTCTGCCTGGTAGTTCCACACCGAATATGGGCGATCCCCTGTTTCCATGGGGTTGATCTGGGCCTTGATGACGAAGCAGCCGATAAACCAAACTTCGGCTTCAATCCTGTACTGCATTTCCGGGATTTTCTCTTCAGGTATCCCGGCAGTAATCATCTCTTCCCGCGTTAACGGGCCGTGGTATTCCCATACTTCAAAGCCTTCAAACTTCGCTGGCTGATCGTCATTCATCGCCCGCAGCCGGTTGATGTAATCCGCTGTCGGTGATTTTGTCTGCGCGCTGATCAAGGCTTCTTGAATCTCTTCCTTGTCAAACCCCGGCAAGTCCATGAGGTCGGCAACCTGCCGTTCCGTCATCAGGTGACGCTCAAAAATGTACTTGGCGTCCTCAAGCTTTGTGGCGCTCATATCCGGAAAGAACGCCCAAGGAGAAACGCGCATCGCTGCTGGCTTGTGTTTGAGTTGCATGTCCAGCACGCGAACCGATATGCCGTTTGCCTGTTGAACCTTCCATCGCTTTTGAATGCAGGACGTAATTACCGGACCTTTCATGATGCCGGTTCCCAAGATACAACCGTCCCGCAATAGCTCGCGCTGCTGCCCGTTGTAGTTGCACTCTTCGAGCTGGTCAGCAATCTCCAACTGCATGGCGGCGCAAGACGTTTCAGCCTCCAACTTCAAAGCCTTGGCGATGTCCGCAGCCTGGACATGGGCGCCTTCTGGCGTCTGCCCTACCGGCTGCTGGTTGTTCATGTGCTTTTCGACTTCAGGAACCGGCGTAGGCTGTATTCCCCAGTTCTGGTCGTCAGTCGGAAGAAGGAGGTCTTCTAGCCTGGAAATGGTCGCGTTCGTGCGCGGCTGTGTGATGTTGACGAATGGGGCGCTGTTCTCATACCCCTGATAACCAAGCAGGTTATCCCCGTCATAGCTTTGCTCGTTGCTGTAGACGCCGTTGTAGCTTGCGACATCCCTATACCAGCGCTGCTCGATCATGCGCTTTGCCGCAACCGCTTCCATGGCTAGCGCGAGAAGCCTGCCGCCAATCTGGTGCAGCGGCGATTCGTCCTCTTTGGACTCGTCTTCCGGGTCCGCATTCTGGTTGTAGTCGCCGCCAATATCGCCTTGCTCAAGCATGACTGTATTCCTGAGCTTGTTTACCGCTTTCAATACTTCGCTCTATTTCGCTGGCGATCTCGGCTACCAATGCTTTGGCTTCTTCAACATCATCGTCTGTTGGCTGGGTGAACGGCTTGCCCTTGTAGACCAGATCGTGCTGCATCTCGACGCCATTACCAGCAAGCCAGCGCGCCTGCATCTTGGCTGTGCCGTCTGCTTGTGGGTACACATCGAAATAGATGTCCAACGTCTTTTGCATACATCACCCGAATCAATGGTTTAGGCAATGATAGCAAGAATGTTTGCATTATGTGCAAAGAAAATGCATTGGATGCGAATACATGAGGACAACTTTTTTGGCTATTTTTTTCTGGCAGAGGGCGAGCTTTCTGGGATTACTGTGCTTGGTGCGGGGGGATATGC
>DAITMV010000012.1:0-31817 GCA_036834985.1 Burkholderiaceae bacterium
GAGGAATCCAGACGCATAAAGGGCTGCCGTATTTTGTCCAGCGAGTGCTCGGGTGCGCCCGGGCCGTGGTCACGGATCGAAATATGCAGCGCGGGCTGATACCCCTCCGTGTAATGTGCGCTGATATCTACCCGGGCATATTCCTGCCCCGGTGACACGCCGTAACGGCGAGCGTTTTCCACCAGATTGATGATGGCTCGGGATAAATCAAGCAAGGGGGCTTCGATGATTCGTTCAGGATCTGCGATGGTCAGGTGAATGTCCACCGACTTATCCATTGGTGATTCTGGCTGCGTGTAGCGAATCAATACATCATTTAGCCAGGTCCCCAGCCGCACCGCGTCGTATTGCAAATCATGGCTGGGTCGTGCAAATTCAAGAAACTGCCCCACGATTTTGTCCATCTGTTCGATATCCGTCACCATGGCATCTTTGGTGGCCTCGTCGCTGGCGCTTAATTCGATCTCCAGTCGCAGGCGCGCCAGCGGCGTTCGCAAATCGTGTGAAATACCCGCCAGAATCAAGGCCCGCTCCTCATCGGCTGCCTGCAAATCCTTGACCATCTCGTTGAAGGTGCGGTTGAGCATCTTGATTTCCTGCGGGCCTGATTCAGGGACCGGCGCGGGTTTTTTACCCTCGCGCAGTTTGGAGGCCGCCTCGGTAAGGCGCTGCACCGGCCTGACCACCACGGATGAAATAACTCCTGCACCCAATAGGGACACAATAAGTGCAATGGTGGCCCAGCCCAGCCACTCAAGTGAGGATATCCGGTCAAAGCGGTCGCGGGGTACGTTGAGCCAAAAGGGTTTATCGTCCACGGTAAAGCTCACCCAGATGCCGCTGGTGTCATTGACCGAACCTGCCACCACGACGTCACTCCCCAGTTTGACTTTGAGCGTTTGATCGACCAACCGGTACATGCGGGTCTCTGGTAGGGGTTGCACTCGATCATTCGGCGTGCGGGGAAAAATCAGGATTCCTTCTTTGCTGCGCAGATCGCCCAGCAACTCGTCCTGGTTGTCGGGTGCCGTATGGTCAAGCGATGCGCTGGTCAGGTTCACCAGCGCAGCAATCTGTTGAGCCAATCGCAAGGCCCGAGGTTGGCTCTCGATCAGCAGGAAAGTCTGAAACCAGGCCGCCAAGCTGATGGTGACCAGCAGTGCCAACAAGATGAACGTTCTGCCAAACAGGCTCGCCGAGGGTTGCAGCAGTCGTCCCAGGCGGGTATCTGACCTCACTCTGGATCAGGTACAAACACGTAGCCCAGCCCCCACACCGTCTGGATGATCATGGGTTTGGCCGGATCGGGCTCTATCAGCTTGCGCAGGCGGGAGATCTGTACATCCAGACTGCGATCGTAGACCTCGTATTCGCGTCCTCGCGCAAGCTCCATCAGCTTTTCGCGGGACAGCGGTACCCGTGGGTGGCGTGCAAAGACTTTGAGCACCGAAAACTCACCCGTGGTCAGGTTGATCAGTTCGCCATCCTTGCTCAGTGTGCGGTTGGCCAGGTTGACCTCGCAACTTCCAAACTTGACGATTTCATTTTCGCGAGTCGGCGCACCGGGCGTTTCGTTGGGCTCACGGCGACGCAGCACGGCGTGAATGCGGGCTACCAGTTCTCGCGGGTTAAAAGGTTTTGGGATGTAGTCGTCAGCACCTAATTCAAGACCCAAAATACGGTCAACGTCCTCGCCTTTGGCCGTCAACATGATCACTGGTGTTGCATCACCAGCCTGGCGCAGGCGTTTGAGAATGGACAGCCCATCTTCGCCAGGTAACATCAGGTCCAGAACCACCAGGTCAAAGCGCTCGCGCAGCCAGATACGATTCATCGCTGGGGCGTGCTCAGCTTCAAACACGGACATGCCTTGCTCAGACAGATAACGCCTTAGCAGCTCACGCAAGCGGGCGTCATCATCAACGATCAGGATTTTTGGATTCATGGTTTGGGCCAACACAGGTTAGGGGTGATTCTTGTTACAACTTAAAAGTGTAACGAACTAATCGGGGTTAGGGATGACCAACGATACAATTTATTACCTGCGGCCATGCTGTAATATCATGGGTGGCAGTACGTTAACTTTCTATACACCTTCTTACGCAGCGCATTTGTTTGATGATCGACTCACCGTCCGGGTTTTCGCTGGGTATAGACGCCAGCACCGATTGGGCCTCCGTTGCCATAGCCACCGCCGGTGGGGTTTGTGTCCAAACGGTCATTGAGGGGCACAAACGCCACGCCCTCGAATTACTCCCCAGCGTTCAGCAATTGCTCGCAAGCTCCCAACAGCGTGGGGCGCATTGTGAGGTCATCGGTGTGGATGTGGGGCCTGGCAGCTTTACCGGCTTAAGGACGGCTTGTTCAATGGCACAAGGCTTGTCGCTGGGCTGGGGTGAAGTGCCCTGTGTGGCATTTAACAGCTTGGCGCTGATGGCCTATCAGGCCTATGCCGACGGCGCCGCAGGCGGCATGTCCAGCGCCACGCTGCTGGTCACCATGGATGCCCGGCTGGGGCAAGTCTATTGGGCCGTTTTCCGCTTCAACGGCCCGCAATCGGCTCCAGTGGTGAACGTGTTGTCCGAGCCTGCATTGTCCACACCTCAAGACGCCTTTGCCATTCTGCACAACCACCCCGTTGATGTTCTGGTGAGCCACCGGATGGATCAGGTGGCTTTTGATCTGGATGCGGCGCTCAAGTCCCATGTCCTGACCCACATCATGGCTTACCCACAGGCGCAGACCGCTGCTCGCTGGGCGCTGGCTCGACTGGCTGTGGGCGATTATGGTCCGGCCCGCGATTGCCAGCCCTTGTATTTGCGTGAACGAGTCGCATACACCACAGCCGAGCGGATGGCCGGTCATGGCTAAGGTTGCGTTCAAGACCATGCAATTGGATGATCTGGACGAGGTAACACAGATCGAACAGCGCATTTATGATTTCCCGTGGTCGCGAAAAAATTTTCAGGACTCCATCGAGTCTGGTTACCTATGCACCTGTATGTGGCTCGATGGAGTCATCGCCGGTTACTCGGTGCGTATGATGATTCTCGAAGAGTGTCATTTGCTCAATATTTCGGTGTCTATGGATTGGCAGGGCCAGGGGTGGGGCAAATACCTGCTGGATTGGTGTCAAAACGATGCCCGCACCATCGGTGCTACCGGCATGTTGCTGGAGGTACGTCCAAGCAATACGGTCGCCCGCCACATCTACGACAAGGTGGGATTCAAGCTCATTGGTGTGCGCAAAAACTATTACCCCTCGCGGCTTGGCCGGGAAGATGCAATTGTCATGTTTAAACAGTTGGTGATCTCGGCATGACGCCCGATCAGTTAAAGATGTGGTCAGCCATGCGTCTGGGCCCTGTTTTTGTTCAAAACAATGGGTCCCCATTACCTGAGCCGGAACATGACTGGCCAGCACTGCAGCAAGCCGTTATTGCGTGCCAGCAATGTGAGTTGAGTAAAACCCGCAAACAGACGGTGTTTGGCGTGGGCGTACACAATGCACCTGTCATGGTGATCGGTGAGGCGCCCGGTGCTGATGAGGATGCACAAGGCGAACCATTTGTGGGGCAGGCCGGCCGATTGCTTGATCAAATGCTCAAGGCCATCACCCATAGCCGCCATACCAATGTATTTATCGCCAATACGCTCAAATGCCGTCCTCCGGGGAACCGGAATCCCGAGCCAGCCGAGATGCAGCAGTGCGCACCATTTTTAGAGCGCCAGGTTGAACTGGTCAATCCCAAGGTTTTGCTGCTGGTCGGAAAATTTGCCATCAAGCGGATACTCGGGGTGGATGCGCCGGTGTCCAGCTTGCGGGGCAAGGTGCATCAGGTGACGGTTGGTCGCTGGTCTGGGCCGGCCGTGGTGAGCTATCACCCGGCCTATTTGCTGCGAAGTCTTACTGAAAAATCAAAGGCCTGGGAAGACCTGTGCCTGCTTAAGACTCAGCTGGGTACGCCAGGGTAAGGCCTGGTTTGGGGGATCGCTCAGTCGTGTCGGTCGCAACCGCCGCCGATTTCAGCCTCGACGTTATAGCGTTTCTGGTTTAGATAATGCCGAATGCCCACCAACACCATGGCGCCTGTCACCGCGCCACCGAACAGGATAATCACCTGGTTGACATGCATGTCCAGGTGAATCAGCACGGCATACACCCCCAGCATGATCAACACCGACAAGTTTTCGTTGAAGTTTTGTATCGCAATTGAGTTACCCGCGCTCATCAGGATATGGCCCCTGTGTTGCAAGAGCGCGTTCATCGGCACCACAAAAAATCCGGACAGCGCACCAATCAACACCAATAAGGGATAGGCCCACGCAGTGGTGGTGACTTGGGTCATGCTCATCGTGATCAACCCCATCACAATCCCCATGGGAATCACATGTAATGAACGACGCAAGGGCACGATTTTAGCGGCCAGGCTCGCACCGGCAGCTACACCAAACGCGCAAATACCCTGCAAGATGGCGGCTTTGTCCAGCGGCATATTCAGCGCGGCCTGCGCCCACTTGAGTACGATAAATTGCAGGGTTGCACCGGCCCCCCAAAATAGTGTGGTCACTGCCAGCGACACCTGGCCCAGCTTGTCGCGCCAGAGCACCATAAAACTCTGCGCAAAGGTTTTAACCAATTGCACCGGCTGCCGTGACTGATTCGGATAGCGGACCCCGGTGTCAGGGATGCGCAGATTAAACAAGGCAGCAATCACATACCCAATCGAGAGTACCAGAATGGCGGCCTCACCCGGGGTGTCTACCGAGGTGTCTATCCCGGGCATGTCAAAGCTGAGCAAACGGGTTGCTACCGAGGGGCTGATAAGCGCACCACCCAATACGGTACCCAGAATGATGGAGCCAACGGTTAACCCTTCGATCC
Source organism: Burkholderiaceae bacterium (assembly GCA_036834985.1). GTDB lineage: Bacteria > Pseudomonadota > Gammaproteobacteria > Burkholderiales > Burkholderiaceae_B > DAITMV01. The sequence goes on from DAITMV010000012.1 coordinate 4,886, forward strand.
AGCCATTGGCGGCAACCAGCTTATCGTGGGGCAATAATTCGGTAAGAATTCCGTACTTGGCAGGGGAATAGGCCGCGGCCCCCAAACCCACCACCGCGTAGGCCAGAAGGGGGTGCACACCAAAAAACATCATGATGCATCCAACGACCTTGATCGAGTTGGTCAGGAACATGACCCTGCCTTTGGGCAGCGAGTCGGCAAAGGCGCCCACAAAAGGGGCCAGCACCACATAGGAGACGACAAAGAAAAGTTTTAATAGCGGAGTCATCCAGTTTGGTGACTGGATCTCCATCAGAATGGCGATTGCTGCAATGAGCAACGCGTTGTCGGCCAGTGAAGAAAAAAACTGCGCCGCCATTATGGTATAAAACCCTGGCTTCATCCCACACTTGTAATTTGTAAGTCGCTGCGGCGTTATATCACATTCAAGTCACAAGTTTTGCCTGCATTGTTGCGATAAACCTAAAAAATTTGAAAAACAGAATCGATTCGTTATGCCTCGCCCGATACGTGCTTATATCCGTCCCTTTCATTTGGCCGAAAACCTGAATATTCTCAGACGCTTAGCGCCTGATACCCAAATGATGGCCGTGATCAAGGCCAACGCCTACGGACATGGCATAGAACGGATCTACTCTGGTTTGTATCCTGCCCATGCACTGGCGCTGCTGGATCTGGCCGAAGCGAACACCTTGCGCCGTCTGGGTTGGCAGCGTGACATCACCTTACTCGAAGGAGTCTTCGATGCGGCTGACTGGCAACAGGTCGCTGCCTTGTCGCTCAATGCCACCGTTCATCAGGCCGAACAGGTAGATAGCCTGTTGCAATGGCTCGGGCAGGGCGTCGATTTTTCGAAAAGCACCATTTTTATCAAAATCAACACCGGCATGAACCGGCTCGGTTTTTTACCCGCAGAGGTTCCCGGCGTCTATGGTTTACTCAAACCGTGGCTGACCCAAGGCCGCCTGTTCAAAGCGGTGTTGATGACTCACTATGCCAACGCAGACCGGGCAGATGCATCTGCCTTACCAGTGAGCGTGCAAAGCCAATGGGAGGCATTAAAAAGCTGCCAGCGGGCGGTGTTAATGGTGCACGGCGATACGCTCGACTTGTCGGCTGCCAATTCGGCCGCCATCTTGCATCATGCGGACAAAACGGGTGACATGACCCGTCCGGGCGTTTCTATTTATGGGGCTGATGCCAGCGATACACCTGCCGCTTATTGGGGGCTGAAGCCCGTGATGCATTTGCGTTCAGAAGTCATCGCCGTCCAGCGGGTGCAAGCTGGCGAAAGTGTAGGGTACGGTAGTCGGTGGACCGCAGATGCGCCATGCACCATCGCTGTTATTGCCTGCGGGTATGCCGATGGTTATCCCCGTCATGCGCCCAACGGCACACCCGTATTGGTTCGGGGAGTCCGTTGCCCGTTGGTGGGGCGTGTATCCATGGACATGCTGGCCGTGGATGTCTCCGCTTTGCCTCAGGTGCAAGCGGGCGAGGAGGTCGTATTGTGGGGTGATGGCTTACCCATTGACGAGGTTGCCAAGGCCGCTGGCACCATTGGTTACGAATTGATGTGTGCGATCACCTCGCGTGTGCCCTTTATTGTGGAGGCGGCATAAATGGCAAAAGCCAAGCTTCTGTACAGTTGCACCGAATGTGGGTACTTAAGTAACAAGTGGCAAGGCCAATGCGCAGGTTGCCAGGCCTGGAATACACTGGTCGAAAGCTTGCCCGAGCCTGAGCCAAGCCGCGCCAGCCGGTTTGCGAGCCTCGCCCCCCGCGCGGATGTGCAATCATTGCCCACGATACAGGCTGAGGATCATCCGCGCTTTAGCTCCTGCGTGACCGAATTTGACCGGGTGCTGGGTGGCGGCCTGGTTCCCGGTATGGTGGTGTTGCTCGGTGGAGATCCCGGGATCGGCAAATCAACCCTGCTGCTCCAATCCCTGGCCTTGCAGGCGCAAAGCCGGGCGGCGGCCGGCGATCAAGAGGGCGGGGTGCTGTATGTCAGTGGCGAAGAGTCTGCCGGACAAATCGCCTTGCGGGCTCAGCGTCTGGGCCTGGAAGCCGCTCCGATGGCCGTGCTGACCGAAATTCAACTTGAAAAAATCATCTCCACCCTGCAAACCCGACAACCCGCCGTGGTGGTGATCGATTCAATTCAAACCCTGTACACCTCCGAATTGAGCTCAGCGCCCGGCTCGGTGGCGCAAGTTCGTGAGTGTGCCGCCCAACTGACCCGTGTGGCCAAAGCCAACGGCATTTCAATCCTGCTGGTGGGCCATGTCACGAAGGAAGGTACGCTGGCCGGGCCGCGCGTGCTGGAGCATATCGTGGACACCGTGCTGTACTTTGAGGGCGATACGCACAGCTCGTATCGGCTGGTGCGCGCCTTTAAGAACCGATTTGGCGCGGTCAACGAACTGGGTGTGTTCGGCATGACAGACCGCGGCTTAAAAGGTGTCTCCAACCCCTCTGCGCTGTTTTTGTCGCAACACGGTCAACAGGTCCCGGGCTCCTGTGTTTTGGTGACACAAGAGGGTACCCGCCCCTTGCTGGTGGAAGTCCAGGCCTTGGTTGATCCGTCCCATCTGCCATCCCCAAGGCGGTTAACCGTGGGCTTGGAGCAAAACCGGCTTGCGATGTTGCTGGCCGTGTTACATCGGCATGCCGGGCTGGCTTTCTTTGATCAGGATATTTTTGTCAACGCCGTGGGGGGCGTTCGCATTTCAGAACCAGCGGCCGACCTGGCCATCGTGTTGGCGATGGTGTCTTCTTTAAAAAACAAGGCCTTGGCAAAGGGTGTTGTAGCGTTTGGTGAAATTGGTCTTTCAGGAGAAATTCGTCCTGCGCCGCGTGGTCAGGAGCGTTTGCGCGAAGCAGCCAAGTTGGGGTTTTCTTACGCGCTTATTCCAACCGCCAACCTGCCTAAACAACCGATCGATGGTTTGAAGGTCGTTGCTGTTGATCGTGTTGAGCAAGCGTTGGCTGCCATGCGGGATACCTTTGGCTGACCTATGGATGATCCGCTGTTTCCCGGGTGAATGTTATCCCCAGCTCCGTGGTGGGTTCTGTCGTCGAAAAAAAATGAATTTCAAATCCATGGGGAGCCACCGGCTGTTGGGAAGGACTCTGTGATGCAGAATCCTCAAAATTGCCCATTGCAAAGCCGGTCAAGGCCCCCATGCATGACATGCAACTGCAACGCCCGGACAAAATGGTCAGCCGGGCGTCTGTCGGAACGTTGGAGATGCTACCCGAGGGCTGCGATGGTAGTAGATGATGCTGAGCCATGACACCGTACAATGGCACCAGCAGTCGTTGTTCAGAACATTGGTCGTGCTGTATGGATTTCGATGTACCTTGGTCATAACGATTAGTGGATTTTCCCTCATCGGGAATCAACTCGGTACCTTCAGGGCTCTGCACGGGGAATAGCTTGGACAGTGCCTTGCGACTCTTAGATGCAGGTGGATTCAGTGAATAGCCAGCCCGAAAAGGCCATTTTAAAAAGCCATCTTGCAGGCCTGGAGTGATCTGTTTTAATGATTCTTTGTTTCGAAGGTGTTCAGCCAGTTTACTGCTGATCCATATAGGTCGGGTGTTTGATTTATCCTTGAGCATTTCGGTCAATGACTGCATTTCCCGCCGTAGCCAGTCCGTGTTAGCAGGGGCTGTTTTGTCAGTAAATCCAACCGCAGCACACTCGATACGTATGCTCAAGCTGCCACTTTTTTTTGTGTAGGCCTGTTGTAGGCTACGGGTCCATGAGATGTTCAAATGTGTCTTGCGTGCTTGAGCGTCGACTTGAAATTGTTGGTCGCTGGTGCCTGATAATGTAATCAGTGTTTTATGCTCAGGCAGTTCCGGTGAGTCGGAAGGCATATTCATTAGATGAGCCAGTGCTGATTTGTTCAGTTGGCTGTACACCATATTTCCCTGATTTAATATGGGCTGACCCATTGCCACAGCCGGATTCGATTGTAATTCCAGTTGAATATGCTTTATTTTTGCCTCATCACCCACTTTCTGAGGGTCCAGCGCCGTGATAAGTTTGTTTCTGTGTAGTTTGTCCCTGATGTTCTCTTCGTAATAAGAGACATGCTCACCTAGGGTCTCGATCAGCCTTGCGATATCCTCCGGTTTAATCAGAGCTCCCTTTGCTTTACCCTGATCAACCAGCCAATTCCAGTGATTGACCAGCGCCTCAGGAGTAGTGGCTGGATTACTTTTTACAATGTTCTGTGCGTCCAACAAATGTTGCCTGGATTCCGGAGAAACGGCGACTTTTTTGCCAGACCCAGTTTCGTATACGTATGCATTCGTATGTTTGGAAGTCGGCGTGCCATGGGATAGTTTTTGAACTGGCATGGGTAACGGATCGCGAATTCGATTTTCCCGCTCTAAGGCCCACGGCGAGGTAGCGTCCATGTTCTCGGGATTGTGACTTTCCGAATCGACATCATCCCGTTTTTCCTGGGAGCTAGGGGTGCCTACCAAGGAGCTTGCACAATTGGCTGCCGCCTGCTGCATGGGCGTGGCACTAGTCGGGGTTACATAGTGGGCATCGCCCAGAGAGCTCGGATCGGAGCTCGCAGACCGTGATACGGGATAAAGCATGATAAAAGCCAGGCATGAGAAAGTAATTAATTCTCAGTGATGCCTGGGAGCCTCAAAGTTCGTGAGGCTAGCTATAAAAAGCAGTTGATATTTGAAAATTCGTGCATTGTTCTAAGGTTTAACCTTATTGGGACTTCAGCAATATCAGCAGCGCGCCGGCACCGCCTTCTTTGGGCGTGGCCTGGCAAAATGCCAGCACTTCATCTTTTTGAACCAGCCAGCGACGTACTTTGTCTTTTAAAACAGGCTCTTTACCGGCAGAACCTAAACCTTTTCCGTGAATAATACGTATGCAGCGTATGTCTTGCCGCATGCAGTCGTGGATAAAACCCGCCACCGCTTCACGGGCCTCATCCACCCGATAGCCATGCAAATCCAGTTCCCTTTGGATGACCCAGCGGCCTTTGCGCAGCTTTTTCAGGGTTTCCGGGCCGATGCCATCCCGTTTAAATGACAAGGCCTCATCGGTATCAAGCAGCCGTTCCACATCCATTTCGTCGGACAGGCTCGCCCGCATCACCTCGCGGTCATCTTCCCAGCGCTGAATGGGCAAGGGTTTGGGTTTCGGGGGCTCAAGACGTACCCGCTGTTTGGTATCGATGGGTTTGACGTCCCCCACGGACAGTTTAAACAGGTTGGCCTCACGTTCCAGTTGTTCGGCCACTTGTTTTTGACGGGCTTCCTCAGCCAATGCCAGCCGCTTTTTTTCTTCTAAACTTGCTTTATATTCAGCCAGTTGAGATAAAGATTTAAAGTGGCGTGGCATGTTTTCATCAGACAGTATGTAGACAGCTTAAAGCGGTTTGTCAGCTTAGCCTTCTTGTGATTCGAGCCAGCGCTGTGCGTCCAGCGCCGCCATGCAGCCTGTGCCTGCGCTGGTAATCGCCTGGCGGTACACGTGGTCTTGCACATCACCTGCTGCAAATACGCCCTCGACCGTTGTCATGGTGGCTAGGCCGTTTAAACCACTGCGGGTCAGGATATAACCGTTTTTCATCTCAATCTGGCCCGCAAAAATATCGGTATTGGGTTTGTGGCCAATCGCAATAAACACGCCGGACAGCTTAACCTCGTGGGTATCTCCACCTTGGGTGGATTTCAAACGCATCCCGGTGACGCCACTGTCATCGCCCAGCACTTCATCGAGCGTATGGTTCCATTTGACCTCGATTTTGCCTTCCTTGACCTTGTCCATCAGCTTGTCGATCAAGATGGCTTCGGCCTTGAATTTGTCCCGTCGATGCACCACGGTCACTTTGCTTGCAATATTCGACAGGTACAGTGCTTCTTCAACGGCCGTGTTACCGCCGCCAATCACGGCCACTTCCTGCCCGCGATAGAAAAACCCGTCGCAGGTCGCGCAGGCGGATACGCCACGGCCTGCAAATGTTTCTTCGGATGGCAAGCCCAGGTACTGGGCCGAGGCGCCGGTGGCGATAATCAGCGAATCGCAGGTGTAAGTGCCTGAATCGCCCGTTAAAACGAAGGGGCGGGTTTTCAGATCGACGGTATGGATGTGATCAAACACCATTTCGGTGTTAAAACGCTCGGCGTGCTGCAAAAAGCGCATCATCAGATCCGGGCCCTGCACACCGTCAACATCGGCGGGCCAGTTGTCTACGTCGGTTGTGGTCATCAACTGGCCGCCTTGCGCCAAACCAGTGATCAATACCGGCTTGAGGTTGGCGCGCGCCGCATAAACGGCTGCGGTGTAGCCCGCTGGGCCAGAACCAAGAATCAATACTTTTGCGTGCAGTGTGGGGGCGGTGGCTGAGCTGGTCATCTATATAATGGACAAAAAGTCCCTCAAGTGGATCGTTAAGTTGATTTTTGACCGCAGATCGCAGGCAAGGTGCCCGGAACTTTGTCAAAATAGCAGTTGTGATTATACGCAGTGTGAATAACAAGGATATTGGTGAATTCGAGAGTCAGTGAAAACGTTCCGCACAAAATGACCCGCCTCCTGCTGGAGGTGCGTTGGGTTGGCACCGCCGTATTGGCCGCTTATCTGGTCTTGTGCATGTTTACCTATAGCCGTCAGGATCCGGCCTGGTCCCATTCCACCGGGCAGTCGGGGCTTCATAACGCCGGAGGCAAGCTGGGTGCCTACCTGTCAGACATCCTGTTTTACCTGTTCGGCATGTCTGCATTCTGGCTGTTGGCGCTGCTGGCCTTTGGCCTGTACAACGCTTGGCGAAATTACACCCGCATGCAGCGCAGCGAAGAGTTGCACCTGGACCCCCCTGAGGTGATGTACATCCGGTTGGCCGGGTTTTTTGTGCTGATTTTTGGATCGATTGGCCTAGAGGCTCTGCGCATGCGCGGCATCGCCATGGCTTTGCCCTTAGGTCCCGGTGGTGTCTTGGGGCAACTGCTGGCCGATGGGCTGTCTGCCTTGCTCGGATTTACCGGCGCCACCTTGCTGTTTTTGCTGTCGATTATGGCGGGTTTGAGCCTGTCCACCGGCATTTCATGGTTGCAGGCCTGTGAAAAGGTCGGCACCTGGCTTGAAATACTCTGGTTAAATCTCGTCCAAGCCGTCACTGCCCGCCAAGACCGCAAAGTGGGCGAGGTGGCTGCCAAGGAACGCAAGGTGGTGGTAGAGCAGGAACGCCAGCGTATTGTTGAGCATCACGAACCGTTGCGGATTGAGCCTGTGGTCACCAAGGTTGAAGTATCCGAACGGGTCGTTAAGGAAAAGCAGCAGCCGCTGTTTCGGGATTTACCTGACAGCGTACTGCCTCCGCTGGGTCTGCTCGATGACGCGCCCTTGGTCACCGAAACCGTATCCCCTGAAACACTGGAATACACTTCTCGCTTGATCGAGAAAAAACTCTCCGATTTTGGTGTGCAGGTCAAAGTGATTGCGGCCCAACCAGGCCCGGTGATCACCCGGTTTGAAATCGAGCCGGCTGCCGGCGTCAAAGGCTCGCAAGTGGTCAACCTGGGTAAAGACCTGGCACGTGCCTTGTCGTTGGTGTCGGTCCGCGTGGTCGAGACGATCTCTGGCAAAAACCTCATGGGCCTTGAGTTGCCCAACCAGCGCAGGCAGGTGGTCAAGCTGACTGAAATTTTAGGCTCGTCCGTCTATAACAACGCGGCCTCCCAGCTGACGCTGGCCTTGGGTAAGGACATTGCAGGCAATGCGATTGTTGCCGATCTGGCCAAAATGCCTCACTTGCTGGTCGCCGGTACAACGGGTTCGGGTAAATCAGTCGGTATTAATGCGATGATCTTATCCTTGCTGTACAAAGCCGAAGCCAGCGATGTTCGCCTGATCCTCATCGACCCCAAAATGCTTGAAATGAGCGTGTATGAGGGCATCCCACACCTGCTGTGCCCGGTCGTGACCGATATGCGTCAGGCCTCGAACGCCTTGAACTGGTGTGTGGGTGAGATGGAGCGCCGCTACAAGCTCATGAGCAAGATGGGGGTGCGTAACCTTGCGGGCTACAACCAGAAAATTGCCGAGGCCGAAAAACGGGGTGAACAGATCCCCAACCCGTTCTCGCTGACCCCCGACGCACCAGAGCCACTGGGGCACTTTCCAACCATCGTGATTGTGATTGATGAGTTGGCTGACCTGATGATGGTGGTCGGTAAAAAAATCGAAGAACTCATCGCCCGCTTGGCCCAAAAAGCCCGTGCCGCGGGTGTACATTTGATTCTGGCCACACAACGCCCCAGCGTGGACGTCATCACGGGCCTGATCAAGGCCAACATCCCGACCCGGATTGCGTTCCAGGTGTCCTCAAAAATCGATTCCCGAACCATTCTGGACCAGATGGGTGCAGAAGCGCTGCTGGGTCAGGGCGATATGCTGTACCTGCCTCCGGGCTCAGGTAATCCGGCTCGGGTTCACGGCGCGTTTGTGACTGATGATGAAGTTCACCGCGTGGTTGAACACCTTAAATCGCAAGGTGAACCCGATTACATCGAAGGCATTCTGGAAGGCGGAACCTCTGACGAAGCCGGTGGGTCTGAGTCGGTAGCAGGCAGCGTGGATGGTGAAAAAGACGCCCTGTACGACGAAGCGGTCGGTATCGTGCTCAAACACCGCCGCGCTTCGATCTCTTTTGTACAACGACATCTGCGGATCGGTTATAACCGCGCCGCGCGTTTGCTCGAATCGATGGAAAATGCGGGGCTTGTGTCAGCCATGCAATCGAACGGCAACCGCGATATTTTAGTCCGCGCTGAAGCCGGACAGGACTGATATGACGCCTCGTTTTTTCGGCAGTACCTTCCTGGCTCTAACCCGTCAGAACCCGCTGCGCCGCCTCACAGGATGGGCTGCTGCGCTCATGCTTGCCCTGCCTTTGGCCGCCACGCCTTTAACAGCTTTGGCCGGGGCGGTCGAGCAGCTCAAGGCATTTGCATCGGCCACTCACTCGGCCAAAGGTGAGTTTGCTCAGCGAGTAGTGGGCCGCAACTCCAAAATATCTGCACCCTCAACCGGTGAGTTTGCATTTTCCAAGCCGGGTAAATTCCGCTGGCTGATCAAAAAGCCCTATGAGCAGCTCATTCTGGCAGACGGGCAAAAAGTCTATATGTATGACAAAGACCTAGCGCAGGTCACCATTCGTCCGATTGCCGATGCGGTGTCTGCGACCCCTGCGGCCTTGCTGTTCGGTCAGGGCGACGTGGATAAATTATTCAACTTGCGCGAAGTGGGCAATCGCGACGGGCTGGACTGGATGGAAGCCATTCCCAAGTCCAAAGACTCCACCTTCATCAAAATCGGTATTGGTTTTCGCGACGGGCTGCCTGAAGCCATGGAAATGCACGACGCCTTGGGGCAGGTCACCGTGTTAACCCTCAATAAATGGGTTAAAAATAACCTGGGCCCCTCTGAGCCTTTCAAGTTCACCGTACCTGCGGGTGTCGATGTGATTGAAGCCGATGGCGTAGTGCCCACCTCGGGCAAGGCCAAATAACTTGCAACCCACTGATTTATTCGGTGATCCGGTGGGCAAGCCTTTGGGTGCTTCGATGGACTCATCCCTCCATTCGGCTCAGAATGCCGCCCCTTTGGCGACGGGACAAGGCAAGTCAGGAACCTCGTTCAAAGGGCGCTCATCAACAAGCCCCCCCGCATCACAGGCAGCTCACACGCCACTGGCCGAGCGCTTGCGCCCTCAAGCTTTAGGCGACGTGATGGGTCAGCAGCATCTGCTGGGCGAGGGCATGCCGCTGCGGGTTGCTTTTGAGTCGGGTAAACCTCACTCGATGATTCTCTGGGGTCCGCCGGGCGTGGGTAAGACCACACTGGCCAGGCTTCTCGCACAGGCCTGTGATTGTGAGTTTGTTGCCCTGTCCGCAGTATTGGCGGGCGTTAAAGATATCCGTGACACGGTTGCCCAAGCCACTGATACATTGGTGCACACCGGCCAACCCACCCTCGTATTTGTGGATGAGGTGCATCGGTTTAACAAAGCCCAGCAAGACGCTTTTTTGCCTCATGTTGAATCGGGTTTGTTTATTTTTATCGGTGCCACTACTGAAAACCCGTCGTTTGAAGTTAATTCAGCCCTGTTGTCGCGGGCGCGGGTGTATGTCCTCAAGCCGCTCACCGCGGATGATTTGCTCTCGCTGATGCCACGCGCTCAGGTGCAGCTGTCCGCTAGCTTTGAACAAGACGCGCTGTATAAACTGGCTGGCTGGGCTGATGGTGATGCCCGCCGCTTTTTGAACACCCTCCAATCGGTGTCCGAGGCCTTACCGGCTGGCAGTGTTGTGACGGACGCGGTGCTAGAGGCTGTGCTTGGGCAATCCCTGCGCCAGTTCGACAAGGGTGGGGACGCGTTTTATGACCAAATCAGCGCCTTGCATAAGTCGGTACGGGGCTCCGATCCCGATGCATCGCTGTACTGGATGTGCCGGATGCTAGATGGCGGAGCCACCGGCAGCTATGTGGCTCGCCGATTGGTTCGCATGGCCTCCGAGGATATTGGGTTGGCAGATCCCCGCGCGCTTCAAATCACCTTGGATGCAGCGGCGGCCTATGAACGTCTGGGTACCCCCGAGGGCGAACTGGCTCTGGCTCAGGCAGTGGTTTATCTGGCCATCGCCCCCAAATCCAATGCCGTGTACAAAGCCTATAAAGCGGCACGCGGCTTGATTGAGCAAACCGGCTCATTGCCTGTCCCGATGCATCTGCGCAACGCCCCCACCCAGCTCATGAAAGGCATGGGCCACGGCGATGGTTACCGGTATGCGCATGATGAGCCAGATGCGTATGCCGCGGGTGAAACCTACTTTCCCGAGGCACTGCTCGACATGCGTCAGTTTGGCAAGGCCCGTCCAACTGACAAGCCAGCTGGCCATGGCCCCAGCCTTTACGAGCCGGTCAATCGCGGACTGGAGCAAAAAATAAGCGACCGTCTGGCCTATTTGCGCCAGTTGGATAACAATTCGAACCATTAATCGTACCAACATCAGAATCAATACGAAGGTAAACAAGAACAATGCTTGATATTCAACTGCTTAGAAAAGACATTGACGCCGTACAAGCCCGCTTGAAAAGCCGTGGCTTTGACCTGAATGTCGAGGCTTTTAACGCACTCGAAGCACAACGCAAACAGATCCAGACCCGCACAGAAGAACTGCAGGCTCGCCGCAACAGCCTGTCCAAGCAGATTGGTATTCTCAAGGGCAAGGGCGAAGACACAGCCCCGGTTCTGGCTGAAGTCGCAGGGATTGGCGATGAGTTAAAAGCCAGTGCAGACCAACTGGCCGCCATACAAACCCAGTTGTCCGACATGCTCACCCGCGTGCCCAATATGCCGCACGAGTCAGTCCCCGTGGGTCGGGACGAAACGGACAACGTTGAGTTGCGCCGTTGGGGTACGCCCCGCACTTTTGACTTTGACGTCAAGGACCACGTGGATGTGGGCCAGCCCCTTGGGCTGGATTTTGAGACAGGTGCCAAGCTCTCTGGCGCGCGCTTTACCTTTATGCGTGGTCCAATTGCCCAACTGCACCGTGCCTTGGCGCAGTTCATGCTCGACACCCATACCCGCGAACACGGTTACACCGAATGCTACACACCTTACATCGTCAAGCCCGAGAGCCTCTACGGCACCGGCCAGTTGCCCAAGTTTGAAGAAGACTTGTTTGCCACCAGCAAGGGCGGGGCAGACGGTGAAGAAAAGATGTACCTGATTCCCACCTCGGAAGTGACCTTGACCAATGTGGTTCGCGATCAGATGCTCAAACTCGATGAGTTGCCCATTAAGCTGACAGCCCATTCGCCTTGTTTCCGCTCCGAGGCGGGCGCCTACGGGCGCGATGTTCGCGGCCTGATTCGTCAACACCAGTTTGACAAGGTCGAGATGGTCCGCATCGAAAAGCCCGAGCAGTCGTACGCCGCGCTTGATGAGATGACCCAACACGCTGAGAACATTCTTCAAAAGTTGGGCTTACCCTACCGCGTGATTGTACTATGCACGGGTGATATGGGTTTTGGTGCTGCCCGTACCCACGATATCGAAGTGTGGTTGCCCGCCCAGAACACCTATCGCGAAATTTCCTCCTGCTCTAACTGCGAAGGTTTTCAGGCCAGGCGCTTGCAGGCCCGCTTTAAAACCCCAGAGGGCAAAACTGAGTGGGTTCATACCCTGAACGGCTCTGGTTTGGCGGTCGGCCGTACATTGGTGGCTGTGCTGGAGAATTACCAGAACGCCGATGGCAGCGTCACGGTACCCGAGGTGCTTCGACCTTACCTGGGCGGTACAGCGGTACTGCGGTAAATCTCTGCAGTTCTGTGGTGTTGCAGGTAAAGACTATCGGTTGTATTGTTATTTTCAATCAAGTTGTCATTGTTTCTAGTCTAGACTAATAACCTATGAAGCATGACTAACCGATAGTCTCTATTAACCAACCACAGGAAATCGCATGTCTCTGATCAATACCAAAGTACAACCGTTTAAAGCCCAAGCTTTCCACAACGGCAAATTCGTTGAGGTGACCGACGAAACTTTGAAGGCCGGCTGGTCTGTTTTGATTTTCATGCCAGCAGCATTCACATTCAACTGCCCAACCGAAGTCGAAGACGCAGCTGACAACTATGCTGAATTCCAAAAAGTCGGCGCACAGGTTTATATCGTGACAACCGACACCCACTTTTCACACAAGGTATGGCACGAGACATCGCCAGCGGTGGGCAAGGCTCAATTCCCGCTGGTTGGTGACCCAACCCATAAGCTGACACGTGCTTTTGGCGTGCACATTGAAGAAGATGGCCTGGCATTGCGTGGCACTTTCATCATCAACCCAGAAGGCATCATCAAGACCGCGGAAGTGCACGACAACGCGATTGCTCGTGATGTTAAAGAAACACTTCGCAAGCTCAAGGCCGCTCAGTACGTTGCCAAGAACCCAGGTCAGGTATGCCCTGCCAAATGGAACGACGGCGCCAAAACACTGACCCCTTCATTGGATCTGGTTGGCAAGATCTAAATTCAGTAGGTGGCAGCACAAAGAGGGGCTGATAACTGCCCCTTTTTTTGACTCCAAATTCTGGCATTTCCCTTGTTTTTCCAAGTATTTCTGAGAGAAAACCATGCTCGACGCTTCATTAAAAACCCAACTGCAAGCCTATTTGCAAAATCTGCGCAGCCCCATCCGCTTGATCGCCTCGCTCGATGACAGCGACAAGTCACAGGAAATGCGCGAACTGTTGGTCGAGATCGCACAACTCTCAGACAAGGTCAGCGTGGATGACACGGGTACCGATGTGCGCACACCCTCTTTTGCCATTGCAAAAGAGGGTGAACAACGCGGCGTGCGGTTTGCTGCGATCCCGCTGGGCCATGAGTTTACCTCCCTGGTGTTGGCATTGCTGTGGACAGGTGGTCATCCACCCAAGGTAGCGCCCGAGGTCATTGAACAAATTAAATCCCTCGATTCAGAGATGAATTTTGAGGTGTATATGTCTTTGTCCTGCCATAACTGCCCGGATGTTGTGCAGGCCGCCGCGCTGATGGCCATTTACAACCCGAAAATCAATACCGTGGTCGTGGATGGGTCCTTGTTCCAGGCTGAGGTTGAGCAGCGTCAGGTAATGGCAGTACCCTTGGTGTACATGAACAATGAAGTATTTGGTTCTGGGCGCATGAGTCTGGAAGAGATCGTGGCCAAGCTCGATACCCAATCAGATCAGCGCGATGCCGCCAAGCTCAATGCCAAAGACCCATTTGACGTGTTGATTGTTGGTGGTGGCCCTGCAGGTGCCGCGGCGGCTGTGTATGCTGCACGCAAGGGTATCCGGGTGGGTGTAGCCGCTGAACGGTTTGGTGGCCAGGTGAACGACACCATGGCGATTGAAAACTATATCTCCGTGCTGGAAACCGACGGCCCAAAAATGGCTGCCGCGATGGAAGCCCAGGTGCGCCACTACGAAGTGGACATCATGAATTTGCAGCGCGCCGAAAAAATCATTCCCGCTCAACAGGCTGGTGATTACCTGGGTGTTCAATTGGCCAATGGCGCAACCCTTAAAGCACGTACGGTGATTTTATCAACGGGTGCGCGCTGGAGGAACGTCAACGTACCGGGCGAAGAGGCTTATAAAAACAAGGGGGTGGCGTACTGCCCGCATTGCGACGGCCCTTTGTTCAAAGGCAAACGCGTCGCGGTGATTGGCGGCGGTAATTCGGGAGTTGAAGCCGCGATAGATTTGGCTGGATTGGTACAACACGTCACCTTGGTGGAGTTTGCCGATGCGTTAAAGGCCGATGCCGTTCTCGTATCCAAGCTCAAGAGCCTGCCGAACGTGAGCATTCATGTGAACGCACAAACCACGGAAATTACCGGTGATGGGCAAAAGGTCAATGGCTTGAGATACAACGACCGTGTGACCGGGCAATCACATCACGTTGAGCTTGAAGGCGTGTTTGTTCAAATTGGTCTCGTACCCAATACCGAGTTCCTCAAAGGCGATGTGACGCTGAGCCGGTTTGGTGAAATCGTCATCGATGACAAATGCCACACCAATATTCCTGGGGTATTTGCGGCAGGAGACGCCACCACCGTGCCCTACAAACAAATTGTGATTGCAGCCGGTGAAGGTTCAAAAGCAGCCTTGAGTGCGTTTGACTACTTGATCCGTATGCCAGTCGTTGTACAAGAGCACGCCACGGCTCAAGCTTGAGCGTGCAGGCTTGACCGTGTGGCCGGATTGCTTGTAACCAAAGCTAAGGACGAGATTTTATACCGACCGGGGCTTGACCCGGTACACCAGCCCTGGGGCGATTACTAAGTCAAGCGGCCCGGGCGCCAGCGCGGGCCCTGCAACACCTTCAAAATGGGCCCGTGAGCTGGTGTGCCCTGTCAGGCTTTTACGGGCTATCCATTCGTAGATGGGCTTGTCTCGATACAACCCAACAGCAGGGCCGCAAATAAACTCATCCAGGCCTTCAATGGCCAAATAACGGTCACGATTACGTTGCTGGGTCGTTTCCTTGACCAGCAGTGGATCGCCCTCGGGGGCTTGGACCGACACTGACCATATGAACAAATCTGCAAACCACCAGGCAAAATTGGTCCCTATCAATACATAAGGCCATACACCCACGTCAGCTCCCGATTGCAATACCATCAAGGGCAATACCAGCAAACCCGCTTGCAGGGCCGCTGAGACGTATCGTCCCAATATGACTCGATGCAAACCAAACACACCGAATAACAAGGTAATCATTAAATATTGAACCTTGGTTCTGTTGGTCAAGCTGGAGATGGCGTGTCGCATCATTGAACTCCTTTGTGCTATGCAGCAATCTTATACCGTCAGCTTCGTGTAAGTAATAGAAAAAAGATTCCAATTCCGACATAAGGTGCAAGGTGTGTGCTGGTGGTATCCCACCAAAAGTGAACTATTCGGCGGGGGGCGTGTCATATAGAGTGAAGAATGTCATTTCGGTGGCGGCTTCATTCTCCTTGAGACCGGGGGGTAGTTCCCTCGTTTTAACCCAAGCACGCATACTGCTTGGGTTTTTTATTTTCAAGGTATGATCCGCATCCACGGAGTTAACCCTTGGTGTCCTCATGAATGTTCTGATTGTCCACGCCCACCCGGAGCCTCAATCCTTTAACGCTGCCATGGCGCAAACCGCATCCCATACCCTGACCGAGCAGGGACATGCGGTGCAATGGTCGGATTTGTATGCCATGCGGTTTAACCCGGTGGCCAGCGGGGCTGATTTTCTCGAGCCCAAGGACCCTGTGTACATGAACTACGCGCTGGAGCAGCGCCATGCCAGCACGACACATACCTTGGCAGCGGATATTCAGTCGGAGTTGGACAAACTCATGTGGGCAGACCTGTTACTGATGGTTTTTCCCGTGTATTGGTGCTCAGCTCCGGCGATTCTCAAAGGCTGGATCGACCGGGTGCTGGTCTCTGGCATCTGTTATGGCGGTAAACGCTTTTACGACAAAGGCGGTCTGGCGGGCAAACAGGCGATGCTGGGGGTGACCATTGGTGCGCAAGCTCATATGTTTGCCGAGGAGGGCATTCATGGTGATTTAAACACGATGTTGCGCCCTATATTGCAGGGCAGTCTGGCTTATGTGGGGATTAGCGTATTGGAGCCTTTTGTGGCCTATCACGTTCCATATATTAATCCACAAGCGCGAGAAGACATTATGCAGGATTGGATCGCTGCCTTGCAGACGCTCGATCAACGCCTAGTGCTACCGATGCCCAGGCTTGCTGACTTTGATGAGCGATTGTATCGATTGGCTACGCCCCAGGCCTCATCTGGCAGCTAAGACTCCAACCCGATGTATTGCTGATCGCGCCCGAATTTTCGCTATTTTTGGTATACTCCGCGCTCACCGCAAAACCTCACTCATTTGCAATCACGGATAGGTGGCAGAGAGGTCGAATGCGCCGGACTCGAAATCCGGTTTACGGGTTCCCCCGTAACGTGGGTTCGAATCCCACCCTATCCGCCAGCATCCACACGGCCTAATTAAAAAAGCCGCAATAGCAATTGCGGCTTTCAGGTCGGCTGCCGTAACAATTAAGCGCCGATGGTAGATTTTATAGAGTTGATAAAATTTTCGCTGTGGGCGATTGAATCCATACGAATTTCTACACCGTGACGAGCTGCCGCTAGACGGACAAATCGCTCCATGCGGCGGGCTTCATGTTTGTTCCAACGTATGACTAAGCTCTTGATGTGTCCGTTCTGTACCCAGACCTTTTGCGGCTTAAGAAACATGAAATCGCTCAGGTGGGCGCGTTTGAGGCCACTTTCACCATCCTGGGTTTGTGGGTCGAAAGTCACCATGAATGGCGTACCTGCATGCAGCCAATCCGAATGATCGATGGCGTCGCAGAAAATGGAGCAGGTAGACCAGGTCAGACCGCTGTAGCGAACCATGAAAGCTAATCGTGAATCTTCAAATGTATCGGCAGAATCCGAAGCGACTGCAGCGAAATCTTCGGGCTGTACTTTGAGTGAGAGCAGCTCCTGCTCCAGTGCGGCGTAGGAGAGTGACGTCCTGACTTGTTCAGGAATGGCGCGTACCTGCAACCAATGAAACAGGCAGTATGCACGGGTCAGTCTGTCTGCAATTGAGTTCATGTACAGCTCCTTCGTTTGTTTCTAATTATACCGGCCCACCACGTGCTTGGATTCGATACCATCCCGGCAATTGGGGGGTTAACACCCACGTATTAGGAAGATAAACCTTTTAAAGCTTATCTTTTGTACATGGGTGCACTATCAGTGATCGATAGTTCCGGTGAAAAGATAACTCAAACGGGTGCTCTTGTGACAAGAGACAAGGGCGATTGAACTGTTTACTCTAGATGGCGTAAATAATGACAGCGTTTTGACGTTATGCCGCCATTTCTTCGTTGCCATCACCACCACTGCGACGGCTGCGCTTTCGTGGTGCCTGTATATGGGCAGGGGGGTTGTAGGGCAGGCCCAGTGTTTCGAACAGGCTGGCGCTGAGGTCTTTCCATTCCGGGTTTAATGACTCAATCAGCAATAAGCGCATGTCGCGCGGCCAGTTGCGCACTCGACGAAGACGTGCAGCAAACTTTTCTGGGCAGTTCCAGGTTTCGAAGTACACGAGGCGATCAAGCCGATGATAGTGGGCAAAATCACGCCGCTCACCCAACCAGTGCTCGTTCAGACGAGAGGCGAGATCGACGGTATCGCCCAGATAAAGAGGGCCTTGAAACGTGTCGTTGGACAGAATATACAGCCAGTGAGTTTCTGTTTTCTCTGTGGTTTGTTCTTGAATAATCACGCGCCGATTCCCTCCATGTGATTCGGTGAAAACGATTCGTCTTACCGAGAGTGTAGTAATAATGCCTACATTGTATGTGGTAATTCAACGCAATCGAAAAGAGCTAACCCGAAAGAGTTATTAAGAGGTACGAATTTGAATGGAATATATCAACCAGATGCGAATGAAAATAGGTCTCTGACTTATTTTTTTGCCTAAGGACTTGTTACAATCAAAGCAGTGATTTCGTATCTGGTTATTCGACCTGTTCTGAGTTGGCGTGCCTAAAACAGTTAAGACATTTCTTTCCAAACTTACGGCTTTAGGAAGATCATTGAATAAGTTGTAAGGAGCCGAAATTGCATATAGAAATTAAAAATATAAAAGGATAGCCATGCTTACAGCCATCATTATTGACGGCCCGTTTTTTGTAAAACGGGTCCGACAATTATTTCCCCCACATATTCATTACGATGCCCGCGCGATGGCCGATCTGGTGTGGCGGCTCAGTGCCGCCCACCTGTTTGAACGCAATCAACCCAAGCGTCATTTGTTCCGTATTTTTTTCTACGATTCTCCAATTGTTGACCAAAAAGTCACGTTGCCGATGAGCCGCCATTCAGTGGATCTGGCCAAGACCAAAGAAGGGCAGTTTCGATTGGCGTTTCACCGGCAGCTGCAGCGCAAACGCAAGCTTGCTTTGCGTTTGGGTGAAATGGTGGAGATGGATGGCTGGCGCCTTCGTGAAGATGCGATGAATGACCTGTTAGGCAAGCGGATTACCGTCGATGAGCTGCAGGACGATGATTTTTCCCCAGGCACCACAGCCCGTGGACTGGAATTGCGGATTGGTGTCGATTTGGCGTCCCTCGCCTACAAAAGGCAGGTTCAGCAAGTGGTGTTGATGACTGGGGACGGTTATTTTGCTCCTGCCTCGGAGCTGGTACGTCACGAAGGTATTGATGTGGTCCTGGATCCGATGTGGCAGAACATTCCTGAAGATATTTTTGCCTATATTGACGGTTTGCGGTCCACCTGCCCGCCTGCCGATCGGGCTGCCGAGTTCCTGTCGCGTATCAACAATGAAAATACAGAGCTGGATGAGGAAATACATTAATTCAGGTTACCAAGGTCTGCAGTTTGATCGGTGAAGTGTCTCTTGTCCCTTTTTTGGTGACTTAGCCAATCTGATACTAGGGTTTACACTAATGCCATAATGATTTAAACAAGCAATTGCAGGCGCCTACATCTTATTGTTTTACCGCAGTACAAAAAAGCCGGGGTTCAATTCAGAACCCCGGCTTTTTTATCGACTCAGCCACGCCTGTTTATTCGTCAGTACCGCTCAGGCCGTCAGCAAACAGTTTTTCCACGTCTGTGGCGAATTTTTCAAGTACCTTGGTACGCTTGACTTTTAAGGTAGGAGTCAGCAAGCCGTTGTCCACAGACCAAGGGTCCCGCGTAATGATGATGCGGCGAACGCGGATGTAGCGGGGGAACCCCTTTAAACGGTCGTTGGCCCGTTTAATCAGCTCGCGTTCATTGGTGGCAGCAGTAACTGCAATCATGCCCAGGAAAGGCTTACCTTCGCCGATCAGCATCAACTGTTCAAAGACGTCATCACCCGCAATGGCCATTTCGACATCCTGAGGGGACAGCTTTTCACCGTTGGACAACACGAGGATATCCTTGATGCGGCCTCGAATGTAAATCCGGTTGTCGATGATTTCTGCGACATCCCCGGTGTGCAGCCATCCTTCAGGGTCCAGCACTTTTTTAGTCGAGTCTTCATCTTGCCAGTAGCCCAACATCACGTTGGGCCCTTTCACTAAAAGTTCCTGTGACTGGCCTAAACGAACTTGTACATCAGGCAGGGCAGGGCCGACGGACTCAGGGATATTGCCTTTCGGACGGTTGACTGCCACCACAGGGCAGGCTTCGGTCATCCCGTAACCATGCAGAATGGGCAGTCCCATAGCGATGAATGCCTTGGCGATGGTTGCATCAAGCGCAGCCCCCCCTACAACCGCCAGCCGCAAGCGGCCCCCCAGGCGTTCCAGAATAGGTTTGGCCACTTTGCTGCGTAGCAACGGCAGTTGGAAGTGATCAAGGATGCCGCCGTCGTCCTGTTCCATTCGGGTGCCCACATCGACCAGCCGGTTAAAGGCGCGCGTTTTCATGGAGGAACCTCGGATCGAGGATTGAATGCGGCCGTAGAACTTTTCAAAAATTCGTGGAACCGCAAAAATGACGGTGGGGGCCTGTGTGGCCAGATCGTCGGGCAATTGGTTGATTCCGCGTGAAAAGACAACCTTGGCGCCGACTTTCAAAGGCAGGTAATAGCCGCCGGTCCGTTCAAACATATGGGACATGGGCAAGAACGACAAAAAGGTGTCTTCTGGCTTGGCGATGTCCAATTTATAGCAACTGCCCACGTTGGCCTGTACGTTGCCGTGAGACAGCATCACTCCCTTGGGTCGGCCAGAGGTACCGGAGGTGTAGCAAATCGTGGCCAGATCGTCTTTTTTGACGTCAATCACAGTAAATGTCTGGGTCTTGCTACCAATGGCTTGAGCAATCAGGTCTTGAGATTTCTCCAGTCGTTCATCACGTGCTACTTTTTCACCCACCTTGACGGCATCGGGTTTGAGTACGGCGATGCGTGGCATCGGTACATTGGTAGCCAGGAGGTTTTTGCCAATTCGATCGTTGTCCACAACCAGCAATTGTGCACCGCTGTTGGCGATGCAGTAAGCGATATTGCCCGCGTTATCGTCCACGTATAACGGGACGGTGACCAGCCCTGCGCCCAGAATGGCTTGATCAAGCGCCACCCATTGGACGCTGTTGCGCAGGCATATGGCAACGCGGTCGCCGGTTTTTAAGCCCAGATGGCGAAACGTGGCTTGCCAATTGGCTGCCATGTCCATGACGTCGCTAACGGAGAAATCTTGCCAGACTTCATCAATAAATTGACGGTAAATGACCCGTGACAGGGCGGTCTTATGCTGGGCTAAAAAAGTGGCAACGTTGGCCATGTATCAGTCTCCCCTGTTTGTAGGCGGTGCGTGGCACCTTTTATGTACTTTGGAGTTATATTGAAAAGCGCTTGAAATATACCAATATGTGAAAGTTCTGTCTTGTCCTAGACCTGACAGGTTGCTCTACTAACCCATCTTCTTGATACTTTTGGACGGTCGATGAGGTTACTTTGTTAGCAACCCTATGACTTCAGGCAGATACAGATGTCTTTCTCCGGTGCTTTCACATTCCCAAGCAGGCAGTGTACTGCAGCCATTCGTGCTTTGTATGCCCCCTGCGTACTGAGCCTGGCCATCTCTACGGTCTTTGCCTCGACCGCCCACGGGGCCAGACTGGGGGAGTTACAGGTCAAATCGGCTATTGGAGACGCTTTTTTGGCCCATATCCCGGTGATGATGTCTAGTGGGGAACGACTGGGGCCTGGCTGTGTGGGAATCTCCCCATCTCAGTCGGATGACATCAACGCAAATCTTGTCCGTGATCTGAATATTCGTTTGGTGGATGGCGCTGGTACTCAGAAAATGCTGATCATCAGCTCTGATAGCCGAATACGTGAACCGGCGTTTCAACTGGCGGTCAGAGTGGGGTGTGATGCGTCGATTACACGTCAATATGTTGCATTTTTGGAGCCTCCCGTTGTGGCGGATAACGCATGGCCCGCGCCAAGCACGGCCAATCAGGAAGAGCCGCTGCGTTTCAGTCTGCAAAGGGAAGCCTCTGGCCGTTTGAGGGCGGCCGGTTCAGATAGAACAGAGGCCAACAAACCGGACGCCAATACCCGCGACGATCGTCCGCGCCGCAGCCGCAAACCGACCGATCGAAAAGTAGCCCCGCCAGAAACATTCAAAATGACTGCCAGCCTGATGCCCGTTAGTGTGGAGAGGGCCCAACAGCAGCCGAAGGGGCCAGCACCGACCGGTAGCCCCTCCGCTGATTGGCTTAAATCGCAGCAGGAACTCTTAGCGATGGTGAGCCTACTGAGTGAGCAGAATAAGCAACTGACGCAAGATCGCGCTGGTTTGTCTGCACAAGTCGCTGAGCAGCGAACCCGCCTGCAAGCCCTGCAGGACTCTACCGTGTCAAGGGACCTCATGCGCTGGACCGCGGGTGGTGCAGGCGTTTTGGGCATGCTCATGGGCGTTTTGGCAGCGCGGCTCAGCCGCCGTCGCACCGCCTTGATGACGGAACCTCACGATGCCAAATCTCAGAGTGAGTCAGTCCATCTGTTCGAATCTTTGTTGACTCAACCCCCGTTGCAGGAGCGCTCCGACCCGCTGCTCGATGTGTCGATCCGGTCCGGTGCTGATGGCGAGCCTATGGTGTCGTCTGCGCCCGCAGCGATTGCCCCGGTTGATGCACATGTTCCAGCGCCCAACACGTTGAACGATGATCCAGGAATGACGTTTACCGTGTCTGATAACGAAAGTGAAGCACTTCACACGCACAGCTTGCAACACGCTGGATTTGAACTGGAGGAAGTACATCAGTTGTCGACCGATCATCAGAGTGTCTCTGAAGTGGATGCCACCAACGATGACGAGGGGCTTGATGAGGATGTACAAGCGACTTTGAGTTGGTTGGATCAAGGGATGCAGGCCTTGTCGCAGCCGATGGGAGATTGTCCGGGAGGGCAGTCGCGCAGCATATTGTCCGTGGCGCCTGTAGCGGCCTGGTTTATCGGCTTGTTTGATTCGGATCTAGGCAGTGATCAGGGCGCTGAGTGCGTCAAGCAGATCAAGACCTATTTTGTAACCCACGATGACACACCCTTTGCTTTGTGGAGCGTGTGGATGAATTGGCTGGAGCGACAAGGGTACCAGAATTTGCTCAAAGCCTTGCGGCCCCGTTTTGAGGAGCGATTCGGCATCGCCTATGCCGGTGGGGAGCTCTCAGACAGCCAGGAGCAGCTACCTGACATGATTGTGGATATGCTGGACCTGTATGTGGATCAGGCGGCAAGCCGCGGTGACCGGGATCGACTGCTCATGCAATGGCTAGACAGTCGCAACGCACCCTCCTATGTAGTGAACCGCCCCGATGTGTTTATCGCCATCTTAAAACACATCCAACCGCCGCCAGCTCAAGCAGAGCAGGGAGCGTTTGAGGGGCTCAATGCAGGTCAAGCTGTTCAAGGCTGAGCTGCAGATTAAGCCATTGCTCCTCGAGCTGGCTTAGGGTGTCTGTCAACTCGCTGCGTTCGAGCCCTAAACGGGCGCTGGTTTGGGCCTTGGCCGGGCTGTAGGCATCTGGCTTGGCCAGCTCCAGGTCGATATGCGCCACCTGAGATTGCAGGCTGGCGATCTTTTTTTCCAGCGCTTGTAATTCCTTGTTCAACTCTTTGTTGATGGGTTTTTTGCGAACTGGGGCGGGCGTAGCTATAGGTGCAGGTGCTGCCGTGGGGGTGGGGGTGTCGCCCACTGCGGCTGCAGCCTTGGCTTTTTGCTCTGCAGCAGCGGCCTGGTTGGCCGCTATGCGCTCGGTATTGAGCACGGCGTTGTAATCGTCCAGATCGCCATCGAATGGCTTGACCGACCCGGCATGCACACGGATGTATTCGTCTGTGGTGCTTTCAAGAAGGTGCCGATCATGAGAGACGACAACCAGAGCGCCTGCGAACTCAAACAATGCCTCGGCCAGAGCTTCGCGGGAGGGCAAGTCCAGGTGGTTGGTTGGTTCGTCCAGCAGCAGGAGGTTGGGCTTTTGCCAGATGATGGTCGCCAGTGCAAGCCGTGCTTTTTCGCCGCCTGAAAAACTCTCAATGGCCTGCTCAACCTTGGGGCCAGAGAAGGCAAAGCGGCCCAGAAAATCCCTCAGGGATTGTTCCCGTGTGGTGGGCGCAACCCGTCTGAAGTGCGACAGCGCGGTGTCGTCGCCATGCAAGGTGTCAACCTGATGCTGCGCAAAATAGCCAATCACCGCGCCTTTGCCCAACACACGGGTGCCATTGAGTAAGTCCAGATCTCCGACCAATGTTTTAATGAGGGTCGATTTGCCGTTACCGTTTTGGCCCAGGAGGCCAATTCGCTGACCGGCGCGGATCTCAAGCGTGACACCCGTCAGAATGCGGCTTGACTCGCTGTAACCACAGTCGGCTTGGACCAGTGTGACCAGTGGGTCGGGCATACGATCTGGTGCGAGGAAGCTAAAGTCAACGGGCAGCGGTTGCCGGTAGGTGGCAATGGACTGCATTTTGTCCAGGCGCTTTAAGCGGCTTTGGGCTTGTTTGGCCTTGCTGGCCTTGGCGCGGAAGCGGTCTACAAACGATTGCAGCTTTTTGGCTTCAGCGGACTGTTTTTCGGCAGCGATATTTTGCTGCTTGATCTGCTCGGCGTATTGGCGCTCATACTGACTGTAGCCGCCGGTGTATTTGGTCAGCGTTTGGTTGGCCAGGCTCAGGGTATGGGTCGCCACCGTATCAAGAAATTCGCGGTCGTGGGAGACGATGATCATCGTGCATTGCGCTTTGCACAGCCATTGCTCCAGCCACAGCACAGCCTCGATATCCAGGTGGTTGGTCGGTTCGTCCAGCAGCATCAAATCGGCTCGGGCACCCAGAGCGCGTGCCAGGTTCAGACGCACCCGCCATCCGCCGGAAAAATCAGCCACTGGGCGCACCAGGTCGTCATCTGAAAATCCCAGGCCATGTAAGAGGGTACTGGCGCGAGCCTCTGCAGCAAAGCCGTCAATATCGGCCATACGGGCATATAGCTCCCCCAGCTCTTCGTGCTGCTCGGTGGCCTCGGCATGGTTGAGGGCTTGCTGGATGATCATCAGTTCATCATCACCCTCCATGACAAACTGCAGCGCTGAAATGGGCAACGCTGCAGTTTCCTGCGCCACGTGGGATATCCTCCAGCTTGGCGGAATCATCAGGTCGCCAGCCTCGGGGCTGGATTCACCCCGAATGGCCGAGAGCAACGTGGATTTGCCGGCGCCGTTTTCGCCGACCAGGCCGACACGCTCGCCCGGGAATATCGTGACATCGGCACGGTTGATGAGAATTTTGCCGCTGCGGGCCAGCGTGAGCTGAGAAAAACGAATCATGGGTTGCTGGCGCTGCCTTAGTCGGGCAGGGCATCTCTTTCAATCAGGAATACTTGCTCATCCCCAGCCGATACTGTCAGCCATGTGACGTCCAGATCAGGGAATGCTTGGTCGAAATGGGATTTCTCGTTGCCCAGCTCAATGATGAGTTGGCCACCGGGGTTGAGTTTGTTTTTGGCATCACGCAGGATGGTGCGGATCAAATCCATACCGTCTTGGCCACCCGCCAGCGCCAAGGTGGGCTCGGCCTGATACTCTTTGGGCAGTACGTCCATCGATATCTGATTGACATAGGGCGGATTGCTGATGATTAAATCGTAGGTGTGCAGATCCGGGTTGCTGAACAAGTCAGACTTAACTGCGCGTATGGTCTCCTGCATCTGGTAGCTGCGGATATTGATAGTCGCCACTTCCAGCGCTGCTTCAGAGATGTCCACTGCGTCAACCATTGCATTGGGAAACGCCATGGCTGCCAGGATGGCTAGGCAACCCGAGCCTGTGCACAGGTCAAGCACCGTGTTGATCTCAGACGGTTCACGAACCCAAGGGTAGAGGTGCTCGGAGAGCAATTCAGCGATGAACGAGCGCGGGATGATGACCCGTTCATCTACAAAAAACGGGTTACCTTGCAGCCAGGCCTCATGAGCCAGGTAAGCCGTCGGAATACGTTCGGAAACCCGGCGTTCTACCCACAGGGCCAGTCGTTTAATTTCGCTGGGTAGCAGCCGCGCGTTGTAATACGGCTCTATACGCTCAACGGGTAATTTGAGTGCTTTTTGAACGAGGTAGACGGCTTCGTCGTGTGCGTTATCGCAGCCGTGACCAAAAAACACTCCGGCCTGTTCCATGGTCGAGACGGCGAATCGTATCCAGTCACCCACGGTAACTAGAGTATCAGCGGCTTCGGTCCACACGTGGTTCGAAAGGCTGGTCATAAAGGGCTATGCTTTCAAAAGTATCGGAAGTGCTTAGCGGACGGGGCTGAGCAACAAATTTTCAAGTGCGCGACGATAGATATTTTTTAGCGGATCGATGAATTTAACGTCGACGTGTTCGTTAATTTTGTGAATGCTGGCGTTGGGCGGACCAAATTCAACTACTTCAGGGCAAATTTTTGCGATAAAACGGCCATCGCTGGTGCCTCCTGTCGTCGATAGCTCTGCGTGCAGGCCAGTTTCTGCTTCGATGGCGTTGAGCATTGCATCACACAGGGTGCCACGCGGTGTCAGGAATGGTTCGCCACCCAGCGTCCAGTCGATGTGGTAATCGAGCTCGTGTTGTTTGAGGACGGCTTCCAGACGTTCTTTTAGCCCCGCCGGTGTACTGGCCGTTGAAAACCGGAAGTTAAAGAGCAACTCGATGCTGCCAGGGATGACATTGGTGGCACCGGTGCCGCTGTGCATATTGCTCACTTGCCAGGTGGTGGGCGGGAAGTAATCGTTCCCCTGATCCCACTGAATGTGAGTGAGCTCGGCCAGTGCAGGGGCCAGCAGGTGAATAGGATTTTTGGCCAGATGCGGGTAGGCAATATGTCCTTGCACCCCATTGACAGTCAGTTTGCCTGAGAGTGATCCGCGGCGACCATTTTTAAACATGTCCCCCAGCTGGTCCACTGAGGTCGGTTCACCGACGATACAGTAGTCAAGCTTCTCGCCACGGGCCTTTAAGGCGTTACACACGATGACGGTACCATCATGGGCCGGACCTTCTTCGTCCGAGGTGATCAGGTAGGCAATAGACCCCGCATGATCAGGGTGGGCGGCCACGAATTCTTCGGTAGCGACAACCATGGCGGCCAATGAGGTTTTCATGTCGGCGGCGCCACGGCCATACAGCTTGCCATCCCGGTGGGTTGGGACAAACGGGTCTGAATGCCATTGATCCAGCGGGCCCGTGGGCACAACATCGGTATGCCCTGCAAAAACCACGGTGGGACCTGGGCGGGCCCCAGTCCGTTTTGCCCACAGGTTGGTGA
>DAITMV010000013.1:0-31524 GCA_036834985.1 Burkholderiaceae bacterium
GACGAGAATCGCTTTTATTCACTTGACGCCACTGAGTTAGCCGAGAAAATTTTTGGTGATACTGTCACTGCACACACCTTGATGCTGGGCTATGCATGGCAAAAAGGATTGATTCCGCTCAGCCGTGAGGCCATTGAGCAAACGATTGAATTAAACGGTGCAGCGGTTACTCAAAACTTGCGCGCGTTCATGTGGGGACGTATCGCCGCCAACAACCCCACGATTCTGGAGTTGATTAACGAGCCAACGCCGGTCACACAGATGATTGAGTTGACTGCACCCGATGCCAAGGGCTTGATTGACCGATTGGCCACCGATCTGGAGGCCTATCAGAATAAGGCGTACGCACAGCGCTTCCGTGATGTGATGGCCAAGGTTGAGCAAGCCGAAAAGCGTGTTACGCCTGGTGATCACTCGTTCAGCCAGTCGGTGGCCCGCAGTGCCTACAAGTTAATGGCCTACAAAGATGAGTATGAGGTGGCAAGGCTCTACGCCAGTGATGAGTTTAAGGCCTCATTGTCAGCCCAGTTTTCTGATAGCAAACGAATATCGCTGTGGTTGGCACCTCCCATCCTTTCCAAAATGGATCCCGCCACTGGACGCCCTAAAAAAATCAAGTTTGGCCCTTGGGTGTTAACCGCGTTCAAGGTGTTGGCCGGCATGAAGTTCTTACGGGGAACCGTCTTTGACGTCTTTGGCTATAACCCGGAGCGTCGTCATGAACGGCAGTTGGTGGCTGAGTATGTCCTGATGATTGAGTTGTTGTGCAAACAGCTGAACGCCGCCAATAAGGATCGTTTTACGCAGTTGGCTCAGCTGCCCATGGACATTCGTGGGTATGGGCCCGTCAAGGCCAAGGCGATCGAACAATACGAGCAACGCAAGCAAGTCTTGATGGTTGCCCCAGATGTTCAAACATCTGTTCAGACCGCCATTGCCGCTTAAGTTCATACCTAGGAAACAACATGTCCAATACCCTTGACCCCGTTGTCATTGTCGCAGCCCAACGTACACCGATTGGGAGCTTTCAAGGGCAGTTATCGTCCATGACTGCACCGCAACTGGGCAGTGTCGCCCTCGCGGCGGCCCTGCGTCAGGCGCATCTGGCCAGCGATGACGTAAATGAAGTGCTGATGGGGTGTGTACTTCATGCCGGGCTGGGCCAGGCGCCTGCACGTCAGGCCGCCCTGGGAGCGGGGCTAGCGGAGTCCGTGCCCTGTACCACTGTGAGCAAAGTCTGTGGTTCGTCCATGAAAACCGTCATGCTGGCCTATGATCAACTGATGGCTGGTACACATGATGTTGTACTGGCTGCTGGCATGGAGTCGATGAGCAATGCACCCTATCTGCTGCCCAAGGCACGGGGCGGTATGCGATTGGGCCACGGGCAGGTGCTTGATCATATGTTTTATGATGGTCTGCAAAATCCATATGATCAGCAAATGATGGGCGCGTTTGCAGAAGCGTGCGCGCGGCAGTATGGCTTTAGTCGTGAGGCACAGGATGCTTTTGCAACAGAGTCTGTGCGTCGTGCCCAGCGCGCTGTGGCCGAAGGTGATTTTGTCAACGAAATTGCGCCGATCACCATCCCGTCCCGATCTGCTCCGGTTGTGATGGTTGAGGATGAAACACCGGGGCGTTGCGATATCAAAAAAATAGCAACGCTCAAACCTGCTTTCAAACCAGACGGCACGGTCACACCCGCCAATTCCTCGTCCATCTCCGATGGCGCGGTGGCATTGGTTCTGATGCGGCAGTCCGAAGCCCAGCGCCGCCAGCTCAAACCGCTGGCCAGCGTCGTAGGGCATAGCAGTGTTGCTCAAACCCCCGCCCTGTTTACCACCGCACCTGTTGCGGCGATCAACAAGCTGCGTCAACGGATCAGCTGGAGTGCATCCGATGTCGATCTGTATGAAATCAACGAAGCCTTTGCTGTGGTCACGATGGCTGCCATACGTGATCTGGCGCTTGACCCCGCCTGTGTCAACGTCAACGGTGGAGCCTGCGCCTTGGGTCATCCGATTGGAGCAACCGGTGCACGCATCATCACCACCTTGCTGTACGCCCTGCAAAAGCGGGGTCTGAGGCGAGGAATTGCCAGCTTGTGTATTGGCGGTGGAGAGGCCACGGCTCTGGCACTGGAATTAATGGCCAGTTGATCGCCAGGCGTATCGCAGCTTGAGTACTTACATCCAAAAAGAAATTCAGTGAAGGTATTGCGTCATGATATTGACCCAAGAACAAGAAATGATTCGTGACGCTGTGCGTCAGTACGCACAAGAACAAATTTTACCCAAGGCCGAGCAGTGGAGTCGGCATCATGAGTTTCCACGTCAGGCCCTCAAGGGTTTGGCCGAACTTGGCGTCATGGGTATGGTGGTTCCGGAGCGATGGGACGGTGCCGGGCTTGATTATGTATCGTTGGTGTTGGCGTTGGAGGAAATTGCCGCTGCCGACGGAGCCACCTCGACCATCGTATCGGTACAAAACTCGTTGGCGTGCGGTATCCCGCAGGCGTTTGGTACTGACGCTCAAAAAGAAATGTATCTAAAGCCCTTGGCGCGAGGACACATGTTGGGCTGCTTTTGTTTGACTGAGCCCCATGTGGGATCTGACGCCTCAGCAATACGAACCACTGCCGTTCGTGACGGAGGAGGTTGGTTACTCAACGGCGTCAAGCAATTTATTACCACAGGACGCGAGGCCGATGTGGCGATTGTGTTTGCAATCACCGATAAATCGGCAGGCAAAAAAGGAATTTCGGCGTTTTTGGTGCCGACAGCGACACCTGGTTATATCGTGGCGCGTATCGAGGAAAAAATGGGACAGAATGCCTCTGATACGGCCCAAATCATTTTGGATAACTGCCGTATTCCGTTCGATCACATGCTGGGCAACGAAGGGCAGGGTTATAAAATTGCGCTCTCGAATCTGGAGGCGGGCCGAATCGGCATTGCTGCACAATCGGTGGGGATGGCCCGTGCTGCATTTGAGGCGGCAGTTCACTATGCCAAGGAGCGTGTTTCCTTTGGCAAACCTATTATTGAACATCAGGCGGTGAGTTTTCGTCTTGCAGACATGGCCACTCAGATTGAAGTGGCTCGTCAAATGGTGTGGCATGCTGCGTTGTTGAAAGATCACCAAAGGCCTTGCCTCAAAGAAGCATCCATGGCCAAGCTTTTTGCCTCGGAAATGGCGGAGAAAGTGTGCTCTGACGCGATCCAGATCCACGGTGGTTATGGTTACGTCAGTGATTTCCCGGTTGAGCGCATTTACCGGGATGTACGCGTGACGCAGATTTACGAGGGCGCCAGTGACATTCAGCGGATGGTCATCGCGCGTGATATTGCTCAGGCCTAACCTGCCCGGACCTCCTGTTACAACAGCGGTGCTGCCCGAAACAGCACCGTTTTGAGTGCAAAGCTGGATTTGATATTGGCCACCCCGGGAATGCGTGTCAGCGTGCGCTGCAAAAACCGGTGATAGCTTTCCAGGTCGGGTACAACCACCCTTAAATTGTAATCGGCGTCCCCGGTGGTTAAAAAGCAGCTCATTACCTCCGGGGCCAGCCCGATTTGTTCTTCGAATCGCGCGATCACTTCTTCGGACTGTTTGTCCAGTGATACGGCAACAAACACGCTGATTCCGCCAGCCAGTCGGGCTTCATCCAGTTGCGCGCAGTAACCGCGGATCAACCCGTCGTCTTCAAGCCGCTTGACTCGCCGCAAGGTGGGCGTTAGGGACAAGTCGATCCGCTCGGCGAGTTCTTTCCAACCCAGTCGCCCGTCCTTGGATAACTCTCGCAGAATTTTGATGTCGATCCGGTCTAGTTCTAAGTCAGGGCTCATGAACGGCTGGTCAGAGACAATTATTGTCCAAAATGGTAATCCAATTTACGTACTCGGTATATATAAACAAAAGGAGAGGATGGTTCCTATCTAATCGCAAGATACCCGGTTCGATATTTCATATTTTACTAAACCTTGCATTTGGAACAGACTTTATTCACAAGCAGTACAAACGGACCGATTCGATATAACACAGAGTCCGAAAAAAATATAAATCCGGAGACATACACCATGCGTTCTAAGGGGCATTTTGCCGTCCATTCCCTCGTGGCATTTCATGCTGTCGCTTTGAGCTTGTTGCTCACCGCCTGTGGCTCGGGTGGAGACGGTGGTACCAGTGCCTCTACCAATGCCTCGGCGACCCCTGCAGACCCTGCCTATGTAACAACCTCAGCAGCGCAGGCTAGTTCAGATTGCACACCCAAGCAGGTGGTCAGCGCAGGTGGCTATTCATCATGCAATCTGCAATGGTTGGGACGTTTGCCCATTCCAGGCACCACCATTGGTGGGCATTTGGTCAATGGTGTGTACTTTGTCAGCAATTTTTTAAATGGCTTTTATGCGTTTGATGCGACCAATGCTGAAAACCCCAAACAGATCTCCAATCTGAGAATAGATCAGGCCAATATTCCGGCCGGAACAACGGTGTCCGCCGTTGAAAACGAAGACACGGCGACCAACGGCAGCATCGCCATTTTGTCTCGTACTCCGATGCAAGACGCTGTGGTGATCGACAACAGCGATCCGACCAAAATGAAAATCATCGCCACCGTGCCGGGGGGCAGTGCCCATACCATGACCTGCCTGGAAAATTGCAAATGGGCTTATGGTTCAACCACCGGGATCATTATTGATTTACGTGACCCGACCAAGCCTGTGTTGCTCAAGAATAAATGGAGCGATGTCACTGGCGGTGCCAAGGCTCACGATTTGACTGAAATCACACCTGGCCTGGTGGCCGTATCCAGTAACCCGGTCAGCTTTCTGGACACCACCAACCCGGCCAATCCCAAACTCCTGTTCAATTTGCCTACCGCCAAAGCGGCTCCTGCCAACGCTGTGGTTGGCCCTGCACAGGATGGTCCAATTGGTCACAACAATATTTGGCCACGTCAGGGGCAAGACCGCTTTTTTATGGCCCTCTCTGAAGGGGCTTACCCCGGCCGGTGCGAAACATACGGCAATGATGGTCGCAGCCTGTATTTGTATGACACGACAGATTGGCAAATCAACAAAACCTTTAAATTGCTCAGCCGTTACACCTTGGTGACGGGCGGAACCGACAACATTGCGGGTGGCGGTGTCGAAGGGGTTGATCTGAACGGAAACCCCTCAACTCTTGAGTTGGGTTTGCAAGGCTGTTCGGTGCATTGGTTTGATTCGCATCCGAACTTCAACAACGGTGGCTTGGTGGCCATGGCCTCATTCTCGCACGGCATGCGATTACTCAACGTGACGCCGCAGGGTCAGTTTCAGCAATTGGGGTACTTTATTCCAAGCGGTGTGGCCTCAACAGTGGCTGTGCACTGGATCACTGATCGCGTCATGTATGTACTCGATTTTTTAAACGGCTACATGGACGTCGTCAAATACACCGGGCCGTTATGAATCAAACCGACATAACACCCTCAGGTATCGGCCGAATGCGGTAAGTAGGTCAGCCAGGTTATCTATCCATAACGATTAGTCACTGATGTGCCCCATCGAGGCACAGGGGACGTTTTACTTAAAAAAATAGCAAAGGCGGGGCGTCAACATGGCATCACAACTACAAAAAATTGCGGCGTGCACAGGTCTTTTATTCACAGGCTCGGTGTTGGCTGAGCCTCCTTCGGTGACCACTGTGTATGGGCGCATCAGCACCGCACTTGAATCGGTCAACCTGGCGGGCGGTGGTGCCAAAACCTCCATGAAAAGCTACTCCTCCCGTGTGGGGGTGACTGGCAACGAGCGTATCGACAATGACACCAGCATCATTTACGGCATCGAAGCGCAATTGCTGTCAGACAGTGGTGTTAACGGTCTGGGGGGGGACTTGCGCAACGTCTACGTGGGTGTAAAAAATGAACAGCTAGGCACGTTGATGGCTGGGCGTCTGGACCCGTTGATCAGTGCACCCTTGTATCGCCAACTGTTCACGGCGCTGGATCTGGTGGGCTACGACACAGGCAGTTTTCAGATCATCGCCGTCTCGGGACGCGACACCGGCACCGGTAATCTGGTGGGTATGTCTGGCACGCCACCGGTGCCTACCGGGTTGATTGCTGGGGGTACGCAGACCCTGCTAGCCCGCGCCCGTGTGAGCAACGCCTTCGGATATAACCAGAGCACCCACGGCGTCGATGTGGAGACCCGCATTGTGCTGGACGGACCCAATGACGTGACGGGTGTTCCCAGCAGCATCCCAGGTGAAACCAGCGCAATTGCTTACGAAGTAGCTGCCAGCATGAAGCGCGAGACTTGGTTCGCAGGTATCGGCTATGAAAAAGACACTTCCTCGACCGCCACGTCTTCACTGACTTCACGGTTTGGGCAGCGTATCCAGTTGGCTGGCTCCGGTTACGTAGGCATCGCAAAATTCGGCGCGACCTATGCTCGCAACTCGGTCGATACCAACGTGGCGGGCGCCAAAAAAGACGGTGGTGAATACGCGTTTAGCGGCACCTTGCCATTGATGAATAAAAAGGCGGCGCTGATCGCCAACTATGCAGCCCGCGACCTGTTCGGAACCGACAACACAGCGACAACTGCCACAGGGGTTGCAAAGCCGCTGGCAACGCCAGGTGCCAAGCGCCGCCAGTTTGCAGTAGGGCTGCATTATGATTTGTCCAAACGTACCCAAACTTACCTGATGTATAACCTGACCGAAGGCAGTACCAAAGCCAGCAATGATGAGGCCAAGGTATACTCGGTGGGTATGAAACACATGTTCTGATGCCGGTCAACGCCATGCATGCCAAGCCCCACATGTATTCCAGCGTGGCGGGTGTGTTGTTATCAACACCCGGGCTTGCGCATGCGCACGCGTTTGGCCGTGTCTATGCACTGCCGGTGCCGGTGTGGATGTACATGTACGGATCGGCCGCTGCATTACTGATATCGGTATTGCTGCTGGGGATGTTTGTCAGGAACCGTCCTGTCAACGTTGACCTCTCCTTGGCCCCACAACGTTCCCTTGCGCTACAGCCTTTACGGTGGGCATGGCTCAGCGGGAGTTTGTTAGTGGGCACCATCCTCACTGGTTTGGTCGGCAACCAGAACTCCTACTTTAACTTTAACATGACGTTTTTCTGGATCATCTGCTGTCTGGGTGGTCTGTATCTGTCGGCGGTGGCAGGGCATGTGTACCAACTGCTGAACCCTTGGCAGGGGCTGGTCGTTTTGATTGAAAAATACCTGCCCTGCAGGTTTGTTGGTCGCGCCAACTACCCGACGTGGTTGGCCTATTACCCGGCACTTTTTTTTTATGGAGTGCTGATCTGGATTGAGCTGTTTGGGGTTTCTCACCCCTTGTCGTTGTCAATCATGTTGAGTGTGTACACCGTGATCAATCTGCTGGCGGCCTGGTGGTGGGGCGCGGCGGTGTGGTTTGAACAAGCGGAGTTGTTCAGCGTACTTTTCGGTGTGGTGGCACGCATGGCACCCCGTACGCTACAGTTTACGCCCCCAACCCTATCCATCTATAAACGCCGTTGGTTTGCACCCTTGTTCGATGAGCCTGCCAAGCATGTCAGTTTGCTCTTGTTTGTGTTGTTTATGTTGTCATCTACGGCATTTGATGGGCTCAAGGAAACCGTGGTGTGGAAGCGCCTGTTTTGGGGCGATCTGTTCCAGTGGCTGGGCCCGCAATTGGGCGATAACCTCAGTGCGCTGTATCCGGTGTTTTTAAGCATCGAGCGGGTGTTCAATAGCTTGGCCTTGCTGCTGTCAATGGCGGTGTACTTGGGTTGTTACTGGCTATGTATGGTCGTTATGTGTCGTATAACCCGATCGACACTCAGCCATCGCCAGATGGCCTTGGCCTTTACCCTGACATTGGTCCCTATCGCATTTGTATACAACGTAGCGCATTACTACACCTTGTTATTCAGCCAAGGGGTTCTGATGCTGCGATTGATGATTGATCCGTTGGGCTGGGGGTGGAACCCGCTGGGTATCAAGGCCTGGTTACCTAAACCGATTGTGCTCGACGCCGGTTTTGTATGGCACTCACAGGTGGCCATTATTTTGACGGGGCACATCATCAGCGTGTATCTGGCACACATGGAAGCCCTACGATTATTTAATACGCGTAGGCAAGCGTTGATCAGTCAGGGTCCCATGCTGGTACTGATGGTGATATTGACCTCATTTGGCCTGTGGATACTGTCTCAGCCCATCAGCCCTGGCAATAAGTTTTAAAGTCGGCTATCACAAAAAAATGCCCATGGCAGGAGAGACAAGATGGATGCCCATTCACTGACGGCGAGACTGCTGGCGGCTTCTGTGGTGCTGATTTACGGCTGCAACGGGACCGGTACAAACGACGTGTCCGCCGCCAATACGGCGCCCGCACAAACCGTGGCCAGTGAGTCCGCTGCACGTGCAAGCTGCGGTGATGGTTCCCTGGTCGAGACTGCCTTGCAGGGGCAGGTGCCCTTGGCGGATCGCAAAAATGGCCGCAATTTGCTGGGCTATCGCTGCAATCTGGAGCGAGTGGGTCAGTACCAGGGTGAGGGGGCGTCCTGGGTCAATCCGTCGATAGACCACTGTGCCTATATGGCCACCAGTTTCTCGGGAATCCCTTCCAAAAAATCCCAGGGTGTACAGGTGATTGATGTCTCCGATATCAGCAACCCGGTATTGTCGACCCATCTGACCAGCCCTGCGTTTTTGCAGGGTCCGTGGGAGTCAATGAAAATCAGCGCCTCCCGCGGTTTAATCGCTGGAAGTGCTGTAGGACCGATCAGCGGCGTAGGTTTTGTGGATGTTTACGACATCAGTAAAGACTGCGCAAAGCCGGTCTTGCTCAATTCGTTTTCAGGCAACCTCACCTTACCCGGCAACCTGCTGGGTCATGAAGGGAATTGGTCACCCGACGGCAAAACCTATTGGGCCAACGGTGGCGCGCCCGGCATGATCACGGCCATCGATATGTCAACTCCCAGCAATCCCAAAATCCTGTACACCGGCCTGGCTACACCGACCAACCACGGGTTGGAGTTCAGCCCCGACGGGAACCGGATGTATCTGTCGACCATCAACCCGACCGGGTTGTCGATCATTGATACCAGCAGCATTCAAAATCGGGCGGCTGTCCCTATGCTGACCCAGTTGGGCAGCGTGACCTGGAATATCAACGGCAATAGCCAGCAAAGCTCCTACGTGACCTATCAAGGCAAGCCCTATGTGTTGGCAATCGACGAGGCGTCCGCCGGTGCGGCGAGGTTTATCGATGTGTCAGATGATAAAAATCCCAAGGTGGTATCGTTTGTCAAACTTGAAATTCATCTGGATAAACAGGCTGACGTCCGCAAGGCAGATACCGCCAATAATGGCTTGTTTGGGTATGAAGGCCACTACTGCAGTTTTGACCGAAAGGTTGACCCCACAGCGCTGGCCTGCAGTTTTTTTCAATCAGGCGTACGTGTGTTTGATGTGCGTAATCCGCTCGTGCCCAAAGAAATTGCCTATTACAACCCCCCGCCTCAGGCCGGTAAGGCAGCCCAATTGCCAGGTTCAGAGCATACCGCGCCAGTGACTGGGCAGGGAGCTGACTTGTCGACGGATTGGTGCAGCTCTCCCCCCCGGTTTGTAGGGGCCGATCAGTTATGGGTGACATGTCAAGACAACGGCTTTATGGTGTTAAAGTTCACCAATCGAGTTTACCCACTTAGCCCATGACATGATTGTTTCCAAAGCGCACCGGTTGCTTGTATGTATGGCCACCTTGTGCGCATCCAGCGCCTATGCTGATAAATCACCTGTGGGGCAGGCCTCGGCAGGGGCTGACGATTCCCTCACCTTTAAACTGACGCCCTCTGTATACCGCACCACCCACCAAGCAGATGCCGCTGATATCAACCTGCGCGCCAATCTGGGCCCACATGCGGTATGGCTGGGACAGTATCAGCAAGGGGGCACTTTTGAACAAACCCGAAGCGGATATGAATACACCGCAGCAGTAGGTGCCCTGCAGTTGGTGCCGTCCGTTCAATGGGCTTCGCACGGTTTTGTGGGAGGCTCTTTAAATGCTCAGCTTGGTCTGGACAGGTTTGTGTTGCTGGGTGTGGGGCGAACCAATCTAAGGAATTACTACAACCTGAATTTTGATCCCAACGATTCTTACACCTTGGGTGCTGGGATGGCCTTGTCGGGAGGCTCGGTGTTGTCCGTGTTCAGTGTCAAGGATAACCGTTTGCACACCGATCAACGGATGACTCACCTGGTGTGGCGGAGCTTTCCGGCGGCGCAGCAGCGTTTGATTGTCGATTTGACCTACAAAACCGGTCGTCCCACCGCCGATGATGAGCCAGTGCATGGCACCGGCCTATCGGTGACTTATGATGTGAACAGGATGTTTGTGCGGTTGGCCAGGGATCAAAAAGTTAATTTTTCACTTGAAAATCAGAGTAGGGTATCGGTTGGTTTCAGATTTTGATCACACAGTAAGCAAGGGAGAGAGTCACATGATTGGTTATGTCACGATAGGCACCAACAATCTGGAGCAAAGCGCCCAGTTTTTCGACAAGCTGCTGGCGC
Source organism: Burkholderiaceae bacterium (assembly GCA_036834985.1). Lineage (GTDB taxonomy): Bacteria > Pseudomonadota > Gammaproteobacteria > Burkholderiales > Burkholderiaceae_B > DAITMV01. The sequence continues at coordinate 10,590 of DAITMV010000013.1, forward strand.
CACTGGGCGCCAAGCGCTTGATGGAATTGCCGCGAGGCGTGATGTGGGGGACAGGCTTGTCCTCCGCGTTTTTGGGGGTGCTCAAGCCCTTTGACGGACAACCAGCTGATATCGGCAATGGCACCATGGTGGGTCTGGCGGCTCAATCCCGCGAATTGGTTGATCAGGTCTACAAGCTGGCCCTCGAATTGGGCTCAAGCTGTGAAGGGGCGCCCGGTGAACGTATGCCAGGGTTTTATGCCGGATACTTCCGCACTCCTGATGGACACAAAATGAATGTATTCAAACTAGGGTAAGCAACGATGGAGCCGGTATCACCGGCTCTGCTTCAAACACGCCTTATCCGTGCGCCGGCGCATACCGGTTGGCACGCGCAAAGGTACCGAAATCGTTAAATCGCACGCCATTGCTTCGCATGACGGCATGGCCCGCCTTGGCATACAGTTGGCGAAGGTAAAATGGATCCCGCACCACAAAGTGATGCATCGCATGGGTCGAGCCAAAGTTAAAGCAAAACAGATGGAACGGGATAAATGACCAGTGCGTCAGTACTTGGCATTGTTGTACGACATTGCCGTCTTCAATATCACCAAAATAATGCATGTTCGAGCTGATGAAATACAGGCAGATCGCGCGCAGTATGTTGGGCGCAAACCAGGCAACCGACAGTTTGGTCAAGGCGGGCATGTATTGTTGCACCAGTATCGGCCAATGGAGTTCAACGCCTGCCGCCTGTGATGCCAGTGTCACCGCCCAATAGGCCAGGCACGCATGCCACAGGAGCCAGAACAGCGAGGCCAGGGGTGCATTGGCCATCAGGCTCTTTTTAAACAGCTTGTACTTACCGTCCCATCCCTTGATGTTCCAGATACGAATCCACACCCCGATGTTGGGATCGACGATATTGATCAGGCGTTTGATTCCCCATGTTTCACCGTTGGTGATCGCCCGCTCCTCGATATCATTGGGCATGCCCGAGTGCATATGGTGATGCAAGTGGATGATTTTTCGCTTCCAGGGGCTGATGGTATTGGGCCGGGCAATCCAGGCCATGATGAACATCAGGTTTTGCATCAGCACATTTTTGCGAAAGTACATGCTGTGAATCAGGTCGTGCTCAATTTCATGGGTAAAGCTGGCAAAAATGGCGACCGCCGGCACGCACACGTACCAGGCAATCAAACCCTGCCAGTAGGCGTACGTCAGGCCCGTCATGGCGGCCAGTGAGCCGGTCAGGATGGCCAATCCAATCAAGTCCTGATGTTTTAGGAACGGGTAGTCCCGCCGAATCCGGTCTCCCTGTGCAATCAATTCGGTTTTGATGGTGGCTGCCCGTTTGGCATCCTCCGGATTGATTTGATTGATTTTGAGGCGGGATGTTTTTTGTGTGTTGTGCTGCATGTCCTGCTGCTCCGATACCTGTGTCTCCAACGCTATTGTGTGTTACTTCGCAGACGTTGTGAATGGTTTCAAAGGCAGTTAAGCGCAGATTCAAGCAGATAAATCTCAGCCGGGTCGGTGATCAGTGTTTTTTAAAGCACTTCAAGCGTTTTCGCTCGGCCTCGTGTTCAAAAAATCGGGTAAACAGTTCGTCATCGAGGGTACGAAGCACCGCCTCGCGCTGATGGTGAATCTGCTTTTTGGCAGCAATCGCCTCTTGATGCAGATGAGCCAGTATTTCTTTGGTTTGGCGCATGGCAAGCTCCCGGTAGATACTTCTTTGACACCCATAAACCCGCTAAATTCACTGTACAACCATCGCTGTAAAAATCGTCTAAAGAAATGTACTCACTTTTGAGGCTATCTCCTTTAATATCGGTTGCAGACGGCTATTCATAAGTTCATCTGCTCCCCTGTTCAACGTAAGTGACGTGATTGTTCATGACGGATCTGCCCACAATCCATCCTCCAGCCATAAGTCATCCCCTCTGGGCCAAACCCTGGCGCGATATTGCGTCTGAAGCGCTATCTGCCCAACTGGTGCAGTTGGGCAAGCCACGCACCTTGGGGCATGGCGAGTTTTTGTACCGCCGGGGCGACCCCGGGCGTGATTTGATTGGCATTAGCGCCGGGATGGTGCGCATCGTGAACTTTTCAGCCGAGGGGCATGAGATGCTGGCCGGCCTGTACACCGCAGGCACCTGGTTTGGAGAGGTGTCCTTGTTTGATGAGTTGCCACGCCCTTTTGATGCCTACTCAGTGGGGCAGACCGAGTTACTGGTGGTGTCCGCAGACCAGTTGCGAACCTTGCTGGATGCCAATCCCCATTGGTACAGGGATTTTGCCAAGGTGGTTTGTTACAAGCTACGCCATGCCGTGCAGTTTATTGAGGACCAGTTTTTACCCATTTCGGCCCGTATTGCCAAGCGACTGATTGATTTGAGCATGGCCTACGGTGTGCCGGGACCGCTCGGGGTAAGGATTGATTTACGCCTGTCCCAGGAAGACTTGGGGCGCATGCTGGGCATCACGCGGCAAACCGTGAACAAAGAGTTGCGTGCGTTTGAGGAGAAGGGATGGATTGCTTTGAAGGCGGGCCAGATCACATTGACCAACCCTCACACCTTGCGGGAGTGGGTGCAGACGATCACCACACCCGCTTGCTAGGTCCGATTACTGAAACATCGCTTTGAGCGAGCCGGTGTGCAGCAGGGTGCTGAATTTTTTCTGCACAAACAGTGGGCCAATCAGCAGAAAAACAATGTCATCGCCAAAGGAAGGTTTGGCGCCTTCAACATAGTGGCCGTAGAACTGGACAACCCAGGCAGTCACCCAGATGGCCGCGCTGACCCACAGCAAGGGCAAGCCAGCCGATTCGATCCACACACAACCCAAGGCACTGATGACACTCCAGATCACACCTGTGACGACGCTTTTAATCCCCAGCCGCGAATAAAAAAGCAGGATGGGGATAAACGATGCCGTGGCCAGGTTAGCCCATGACAGCAGGTGTTGTGGTATGTCGACCAACCCCGGGATACGTTGCGCCGGCAAATTGACGCACCAAAGTAAACCGACGCTGGCAAAGAAAATGGCGGGTACACAAATCATGTGAATGATCTGGTTGGTGACATTCCGATGGCTTTTGGCGTATTCGCTGATAAATTGATCGTAACTGCGCATTGCAACTCTCCTGACGATGATTTTAGGTAATCATGCTTGTATTTTTTCAACGGGGATGTCGGCACGCCGACACTGTCGTTTAGTCTTTACCAAAACACTGTAAACCATTGGGCAGTATTTTCAAGAGGAATACGCTATGCAGGACATCCTGGCCTGGGAGCAGGGCGGTCATCGCCTGGAGTGGAACGGTTATTCGATTTTTTACAAAACCACCTGGCAGAACGGAATGACACCCCAAACCGAGGACAAACCCGTTGTGGTGTTGTTGCATGGGTTTCCGACGTCGTCGTGGGATTGGGCACCGATCTGGGATGCCTTGGCGGATCGGTATCACTTGGTGACGATGGACTTTCTGGGGTTTGGTTTTACCGACAAACCGAGATCGATCGATTATTCGATGATGGCCCAAGCCGACTTGGTGGAGGCGGTGCTCACGCATTTGTCGATACAGCGGGCTGTGTTGCTGGCACATGACTATGGCGTGACCGTTGCGCAGGAATTGCTGGCCCGTCATCTGGATGCCAAGGGGCAAGCACCCGCGTTGCAACTGGAGGGAATCTGTTTCTTAAATGGAGGCCTGTTTCCTGAAACGCATCAGGCGCGGCCTATCCAAAAGCTGTTAAATTCGCCCTTGGGGTACGTGGTGTCGATGCTCAGCTCAGAACAGATTTTTCGCAAGAGTTTAAAGGCGGTATTCGGTACGCAGACTCAGCCGTCTGAGGCTGAACTGCAGGGGTATTGGCGGGCGATCAGTCGGAATAATGGACACCGTATTTTTCATAAACTGATCAAATACATTGATGAGCGCCGGCAGTATCGACAGCGGTGGGTAGGGAGTTTGGTACGTGCAGCGCATCAGAGCCTCGATGCAGAAGGACTGCCGCTTCGTTGGATCAATGGATTGGATGATCCAGTATCCGGTGCGCATATGCTGGTGCGTTTGAGGGAGCTTGTTCGCAATCCCGATGTGGTGGAGTTACCCGGTATCGGCCACTACCCCCAATGCGAAGCACCAGGGGCGGTGATTGATGCATTTAATGCGTGGCTTGGTGGCCGCTGATTTTATTGACTAAAACCGTGGGCTGCTGCCATCAGGTCGCCAGCGCTCAAGCTGCGAGCCGACAGTTGCTGACGCAACGCGTGAGCCACTTTTTGCTCCTGGTCTGTCATGGACGCGCGTTTTTGAAAGTATTCATCGTAGCGGAAGACAAAATCAACTTTTTCGAGCGGCATATGGCAACCGCGGCAGGCGCCAAAGCTTTCATTGGCCACTGCGGTGCCATCTTTGCCTGAGTACGACGCATAGATCCAATCGCCGGTTTTCATGCCTTCGGGGGCCTGTTTATTCCAGCCATCCTCTTTACCCATCACAAACACCTTGATCAGGTTGTTTTTAACCAGCTTGCCGTCAGCTCCTTTTTCCAAAGTGCCATCAGCCCCGGCTTTCGCGGCATACAGTTCCATCACAAATCGCGTGCCGTTGGGAAATGCGTCGCCCTTGCTAGCCTTGCTGCCTGTGGGATTCACATAAATTTCCCGAATTTGCTTGGCGTCGGGGCGCTGAACTTCAGATAAAAATTTAGGCCAGCTTTTGTAATCGGCGGGTAGTGGTAACTCCCCGTCTTTGTAAGCAACAGGTGGGGTGCTTTGCATATAGGCGCAACTTGCCAACACCATAGATGTGGCAACAATAGCGAATTTCTTCATGACCTCTCCTTGTAAAAATTTTTGTTGTGCACGCTAGCACCGATAGATGTAACAAATTACTCCGAGGTGTGAAGGCAGGCAAGTGATAAGTTTGTGTCATCAGGCAAGGCACATCTTTCCATCTGACCCGAATGGGTTTAATGTCATCAGATCGCGCTGCGCAGACAGCAGTCATCTATCAGTCCACACGCATGGTTGAACTCACGCTAAGGAGAGGTGCATGTTAAAGAGTCAGCAGTTAAGTGCCATAAAGGCGCTTTGTCCAGTGATGGAGCGGTATCGGGTCACCAAAAAAACCGAAAGCGTGATTTGCAAGATTCGCAATAAAATCAGTCATCACATGGCCCCCAAGCGTGTTCTCAAAACCTTGGCGGCTTATCAGTCCTTGTTGAACTCCCGGCATTTGCGCAGGGATTTGTTCAGCCTTCGCTAGGGCTGTTTGGGGCCGATCAATTCAGGTTCTCTTTTTTGGGGATAGGTAATCGAAGGATGTCTATCCCTTCTTCGCTCAAGGCCTCGTAGTCTTCTTCTGTGGCAATGCCTCGAATGTTGCGGGCAGGGGCTTCCTGGAGGTGAATCTTGCGAGCTTCGTCTGCGAAGTCGCTGCCCACGTCTTCGCTGTTGGCCATCAGGACATTGATGACCATCTGCGCGACACTGGAGGGAGAGTGCTGAACCGACGCGGCGTTAACTGCGGGCTCTGTTGTCGCAGAGGCCAACCGGGGTGCGGATTGATCTGCATGGCTACCAAGGTTGATCCGAGAAGGGATTTTCCGGATGCAACTGTCGGCGCAGTTAGGACATGACACAATGCCTTGGGTTTGCTGTGTGGCAAAATCCTCTGCCGAGCGGAACCACCCCTCAAACCGGTGTCCGTTTTCACATTCAAGGTCGTAAATAATTCGTGTCATGACTACAGCGTCTTTTTCCTGCTCAATTGTGTATTGTAATGGTTTTATCATCTGGCCTGCCATAAAGGTTCAATTTTCGTGAATTGCCGCCCCGGTTGCGCGGCCTGCTGCATCGCGCCCTCTATTTCCAGCCCCATCCCCGGGATGCCCGAGGGTAAAAAAGCGGGTGAGCCATGTATTCAACTGGATGCCGCCGGCCACTGCAAGTTGTTTGAAAATCCTGCCCGCCCGGCTGTGTGCAGCTCGCTGATGCCGTCCGAAGCAATGTGCGGGCCAGATCGTCAACACGCCTTGTTATGGCTGACACGTTTAGAAAAGTTAACACTCCCTCGTTAAAAATGGGAAAATTTACCTTGCTATAAGTTATTTAATGGGAAATAATCCCATTCATGGACGCCAAAACCTCACTTGCCGAACAGAACACCACCCGAGCCGATCTGGTCATGGAGTCCAGCCTGGCGCTGTTGCAGCCTTTGATCCGCTTTTTGGTGGAGGAGGGCGTCACCTATCCCTCGTTTGCCAAGGCATTAAAAGATAACTTTGTGCTGGCTGCCACCGATGTGCTGGCTGAACGTGGATCCAAGGTGACCGATTCAGCGTTGTCTGTGTTGTCTGGCGTACATCGCAAGGACTTGAGGGTTCGCAGTGAAGGATCGGCGCCGGTACCGAACAAACCCTTGTCTGTGGTGTCGGAAATTTTTACCCGATGGGCTGTCTCACCCGAGTTTCGGGGGGCTGACGGACAACCCAGAAAATTGCCAAAAAGCGGTGACATGCCCAGTTTTGAATCCCTGGTCGCCCAGGTGACCCGGGATATTCATCCGCGCTCGGTGCTCGATACCATGCAGCAGTTGGGTGTGGTTCAGATCGAGGGGGATGAGATTACCCTCTCACCGGCTGGATTTGTGCCCAATGCCAATTTGCGCGATCTGCTGGATTTGTTTTCTGGCAATGTCCGCGACCACATTGCCTCCGGCACGACCAATCTGGGGCTCGATACCCCGAAATTTTTGGAACACAGCGTATTTGCCGATGAATTGACATCAGCGTCTGTCAAACAACTGCATAAGCACGCTGTTACGCTATGGAGGCACGCGTTTAATGAATTTGCCCAACAGGCGGCTCAACTGAGTGATGCCGATCAAGGCCAACCCGACGCTAATGAACGTTTAAGATTTGGTGTGTACTTTTACGCCGAACCTGACCATTCCAACAAAGCCATACCTGATTAATCGAACGGAGATCATCATGAACAAACACCCTCGCGCTTGGGCGCATCTAGTGCAAGGAGCGGTCGCTGCGGCCTGCGTGACCTTGATTGTTGCGTGCGGCGGCGGTGGCGGCGGCGGTTCTGGAGTGACTAGCACCAGCACTGCAGGCGTTGGTTCGGGCGGCACTGGTTTTGTAACCGGCTTTGGCAGTGTGATTGTTGACGGTATTCGCTATGACGACAGCCGTCTGGATGCATCCGGTGCCATTGAGGTTGAAGCGGACGATTCGTCTACAGCCACTGGCGACCGTACCGTGGTCAAAGTGGGTCAGCGTGTTGAGTTGACATTTGATACCGGCGATATTGCTACCAAATTGCGGGTGGCCAGTGAGGCGGTTGGCCTAGTAACGCAAGTTGCTGCCGGCAACGAAATTCAGGTGGCTGGCCAGCGCGTGGTGGTCAATACCAGTAGCACGGCAGGGCCATTAACCATCTTCGAAGGCTTTACCGCCCTGGCCTCGCTCACGACCAATGACCGTGTGGAGGTCCATGGTGTATTACGCACGGACAACAGCGGTTCCCAGTTTATTCAAGCGGCCCGTATCGAACTTAAACCCACCACCAACTCGGCTGGCGTGGCAATCACCTCAACCAAGGTGTCTGGTTTTGTATCCAACCTGGCAACGTCCAACGGTGTGCGGACTTTTAATCTGGGTACCCTGGTGGTAACCGTTCCTGCCAACGCCTCAGTGACACCAACGGCTGCTACGCTGGCCAATGGCAATCGGGTCAAGGTATTTAGCGCAGGTCCTGTAGCCAATAACGCCTTGACTGCTTCGGCGGTGCGCATCAAGCAGTTTAATACGTCCCAGGCAGATTTCCGCGTATTTGGGGTGGTCAGCAATGCCAATGCAACAACCAACACCTTCCAGATCGAGAACGTGACGGTGGATGCGTCGTCGATTGGCTCTGTGCCCGCCAACGGAACCTCGGTGCGTGTCAAGGGGGTATTAAATGCAGATACCAACACCCTGGTTGCAAAAGAAGTGAAGGTCAGCGATGACACAGTCACTGGCAACGAGCTTAAAGGGTCGGTTGCTGATTATGTCAGCAATGCAAGCTTTACTGTCCGTGGTACTCCGGTCGATGCGAGCGCAGCAACCATCACCGGCACGTTGGCCCAGGGTGTGTTTGTTGAAATCAAGGGTACCGTGCAAAACGGTGTGGTCAAGGCCAGCACCGTGAATGTCAAAGCGTCCCCTGATGATGGTTCCCAGTTGGAGATTGCATCGGCCATCAGCGGTTTGAATACCTCGACCAAAACCTTCACGCTCAATAACACCGCGGTCTCCTACACCACGTCGACCACCTTTGATAACGGTACTGAGTCTGCCCTGGCCAACGGAGTACAGGTCAAGGTGGAGGGGCGTCTGGTCAGCAACGTCTTGCAGGCTCGCAGCATTGAGTTCCGCGATGCCGCCAGCGAACTTGAAACCCAGGGTGTTTTGCGTGCCAACGCAACCGCCAATGGCTCTACGGTGACCTTTGTGCTGAACAACACCAGCTTTACTTGCACCAAAGACAGCAACAAGTTGGCCGCCTGCGATACGGCCACTCTTAAGTCGGGCGTCAAAGTGGAAGTCAAGTATGTGCAGAGTAATGGCGTCAATGTTGCCAAACGATTGAATGTTCAGGATAAATAATCCGGAACCTTGATTTGCAGCGAGCATGATGCGGTTTTCCCAGACCGCTTTTAGGCCCCAGTGATGGGGCCTTTTTTCATTGGAGGTTTTCCTCGATAGACAAGGCTCTGGCTTGTCAGTAGATTGTCGAAAAATGTTGGAATATCAACAACAGTAAGACCGAGGAGCTGGTGTGTCAGAAAAACTTAAACGCTACGGTGTGTCGGGTTGGTACAACCTGGCCGTAAGCGCCGTCAATGGAGCGTTTGGAGATTTTTTAGCCGATGCTGACAATGGTCTGGGCATCCAAGCCGGGTTTTATCGCCGGGGTAAAAAGGTCGATATTGGCGTTTCCACCTTCGATACGCCCGACGATGGTCCAATTAAACTGGTGGTGTTGCTCCACGGCTTGGGGTGCAACGAGCGTGTGTGGGAGTTCCCGCACAATATTGACGAGGATTACGGCAGTCTGCTGGCCCGCGACCTAGGCGCGCAGCCTTTTTACATGCGCTATAACACGGGTTTGCCAATCCCCGTCAACGGTGAGTTGGTGGCCCAGCAGCTGGACTTGCTGGTGCGCTCCTGTCCCCGTCCGGTGGAGTCCCTCACCCTGATCGGCCACAGCATGGGTGGTCTGGTCAGTCGTAGCGCGTATACGTATTCGATCGAAAACGGTCATGCATGGACTATCCGCTGCAAGCGGATCATCACCCTGGGCACGCCACACATGGGCGCGCCGCTGGAAAAATTTGCTCATCTGTCAGCTGCGCTGCTGCGTAAAATGCCGTCCGAAATCACCTATGCCGCAGCGGACGTGGTGGATGCCCGCAGCCAGGGCGTTAAAGATTTGAGGACTGGAACCGTTCATCAAGTAGACCCAGAAAAAGCCCTGATTGCCCAACCGCCCTCGATGCCTGATTTTTATGTGGTGGCTGGCACGCTGACCAACGATGAAAACGACTGGATTTCTCATGCCCTGGGCGACGGTCTGGTCCGTGTGGACAGTGCGCTGGGCAAAATCGATACGCCAGACGGTGTGTTTGAAGTACCTGACGGCCATTGTGTAATTGAAGCGGGCCTGGCCCACAATACGTTGGCGCATCATCCGGTGGTCTATCGTCACATTGCACGCTTCCATGGCCTGACCGACAACAAGGCCGCAGAGTCTGGTGAAGAATCATCCAACCCAGCCAATCCTTCTGGAGACAATAATGAATAAAAAACTTGAGCCCCACATTCGCGGATGGTTGCATTTGCTCTCAACCGGTGTTGATGAAGGCACCCGGCAGGTCGAGCGGGTGCATCGCCGAATCGCCGACATGCCGTTTGACCTGTTGGCTAAAACACCCGTTGCACCGGTGTCAGAGACCATCCATGTTGTTGAAAAAAAGATCACTTCGACGGTGTATGAGTCAATTCGTCACTTTGCCAAAGTGGGAATACAAATTGCTCAAAACAAGCTGCCAACACATGGAATGATTCCTCCCGAATCAGACACTCAGCAGGATGAGCAAGGCGCGACAGCCCGTGCGCCGCACAATCGGAACAAGTAAGGTTAATCATGGGTAGTCAAGACGCAGCCGTTCGTGGATCCCAGCACTTTTGGGATGAACGCTTTACAGGTGATGTGTACCGTTTTGGTACAGAACCTAATTCATTTGCCTGTACGCTCAGTGCAGTGATTCCGCCACGCGGAAAAGTATTGAGCGTGGCCGATGGAGAAGGGCGTAACGGCGTCTATTTTGCCCAGCAGGGTTTTTCAGTCGAGGCCTTTGATGTGTCGCCGATCGGTGTTGCCAAGGCCAAACGGTTGGCACGCCTGCGTGGCGTGCCCGAGCATCTGTACACCCCTCGGACCGAAAGCGTTTTTGACTACCAGTGGCCCAGCCAGCAATACGATGCGGTTGTGGCGATTTTCATCCAGTTTGCCAATCCGCAGCAGCGAGCCGTCATTTTTGATGGCATGATTCGCGCGACCCGCCCTGGCGGGGTGGTCGCTGTATTGGGCTATCGCCCTGAACAATTGGCCTATGGGACGGGAGGTCCGCCAGAGGTGTCCCATCTGTACACAGAGTCCTTGTTGCGTGAGGCATTTTCGTCATGCCAGATCACGCACATCAAGTCATATGACCCCGTGTTGTCCGAAGGGGTCGGCCATGACGGCAAAAGTGCCGTGATCGAGATGATCGCCATCAAATCCTGATCTGTGTCGTGGGTTGGCGTATTCCGCTTCGGAGTGGTCCCTCGCGGATAGTCATGACACCTAGTGATATCCCTAGGTACGGAATGGTTGCAGTTCTCTTCTAGTAGGTTTATTCTAATATGCATAAATACGCATATGCGCATTATTAGAATGGCTGATCGTTGTCGAGATGACGGCGTAGGGAGACGGATGTGGTTGATCGCATAGGGCGCCTGATTCGCGCGCCTGAGAATTTCTTGTCCAGTGATGATGTCCGCAGTGTTCGGCAGGCAGGAGTGGCCAATCGCAGGGATTTTCTGCGCAATGCCATGCTGGCGGCCAGTGGTGCCATGGCCCTAGGGGGGCTGCCAGGCGCGGTCGCAACGGCTGTGGCGGCTCAGGCCGATGATGGCGACCCCCTTATTCTGAATCTGCCTGAGCAGTCTCGCAATCTGGGCCGACCTGTGGCCGAGCTGGGCTATGGCATGCCGTCCAAGTACGAGTCTAATTTGCAGCGTCGCCAGTCACCAGGCTTGACGCGTGTGTCGCAGGCCAGCGTGTCATTTTCTCCATTGCAGGGGTTGTTTGGCATCATCACCCCTTCAGGCCTGCACTTTGAGCGCCACCATCAAGGCTGGTGGGATCTTGACCCGACCCAGCATCGCCTGATGATCAACGGTCTGGTGAAAACCCCCAGTGTTTTTACGCTGGATGATTTAATGCGCATGTCGCCGGTGTCGCGTATCCACTTTATTGAATGTGGAGCCAATACCGGGATGGAATGGGGTAACGTGGCAGTACCCACTGTGCAATACAGTCACGGCATGCTCTCCTGCTCCGAATTTACTGGAGTTCCACTCATCGAGGTATTGCAGCACTGCGGTGTTGATCTAAAAAAGGGCCGCTATATTCTCGCCGAGGGCGGCGATGGCTCATCGATGACTCGAACCATCCCGATGGAGTTGGTTGAATCCGGTGAAGTGCTGCTGGCCTACGGTCAAAACGGTGAAATGCTGCGCCCTGAAAACGGTTATCCGCTGCGGTTGGTGGTGCCGGGCGTACAAGGCGTCAGTTGGGTCAAATATTTGCGCCGTATTGAAGTGGGCGATCAGCGCTACGCCACCAAGGATGAAACCATTCACTACGTGGATTTGATGCCTTCCGGGCTGCACCGCCAATACAGCTCGATTCAGGAGGCCAAGTCGGTGATCACGACGCCATCTGGCGGACAAACCTTGCTGGATAAGGGTTTTTATAACGTCACCGGGATTGCATGGTCTGGACGGGGTAAGGTCAAGCGGGTGGATGTGTCGTTTGATGGTGGGGTGAACTGGACCCAGGCCCGTCTTGAAACACCAGTCCTGTCCAAGGCATTTACCCGCTTTAATACACCGTGGGTCTGGGATGGCAAACCGGCGATATTGCAAAGCCGCGTCACAGACGAAACTGGCTATATTCAGCCCACCTATTCACAACTGCGCGCGGTGCGGGGCACCAAGAGTATTTATCACAACAACGCGATTCAAAGCTGGCGGGTTGATGCCAGTGGCGAGGTCTTTAATGTGCAGGTGGGCTAAGATGAGCGACGGTTTTAAGAGCGCAGGGCGCATGGCCGGGGCGGGGCTCTTGTGGATCTTGTTGGCGACAGCCTCTTCCGTACAGGCGGCCGGATCGAGCGGTTTTACCGGCTTGGGCCGCCCGGCAACGCCCGCAGAAATAAAGGCTTGGGACATTGATGTACGCCCTGATCTGAAAGGCTTGCCTCCGGGCCGGGGCACGGTGAGTCTGGGGCAGGAGGTATGGGAGAGCAAATGCGCGTCTTGCCATGGTGTTTTTGGTGAAAGCAACGAGGTTTTTACACCGATCATTGGCGGAACGAACAAAGAAGACATCAAGACAGGGCATGTCAAGGCATTGATAGATGGCAGCAGCCCGCAACGCACCAGCATGATGAAAGTGTCCACGGTATCCACACTGTGGGACTACATCAACCGCGCCATGCCGTGGAATGCGCCCAAATCGTTGACGGTCGATCAGGTGTACGGCGTGGTCGCGTATATTTTAAATCTGGCCGATGTCGTACCTGAAGATTTTGAGCTGAGCAACGATACTATGGCGCAGGTTCAAAATCGTTTGCCAAACCGGAATGGGGTGACTCGCGATCACGGTCTGTGGCTGCCGTCTGGCAAGCCGGATGTGATGGGGTCCTCCTGCATGCGCAACTGCAAGGTCAGTGTGGATGTGAAATCGGCCCTGCCCGTATATGCGATGGATGCACACGGCGATTTGAGCGAACAAAACCGGCTGGTTGGTCAAGTGCGTGGGCAGGCGCTACACTCAGGGGATAAGCCAAAAAAAGCGGCCAGTTCCGACAAAGCTGCTGGGCTTGATACGAAAAGGCTGTTGGAAAAAAATGCGTGTTTGGGCTGTCATGCAGTTGACGGGCCGCTGGTCGGGCCTGCGTTCAAACAGATTGCCAAACGTTATGCCAACAAGCCGGATGCCGCAGCGTATCTGAAAAAGAAAATCGCATCCGGTGGGTCGGGTGTGTGGGGTGCGATGGCCATGCCGGCACAAGCGCAATTGAATGATCAGGATTTGTCTGTAATGGCAGATTGGATCCTGAAACTAAAATAGTCAGTGATTACTAAGGAGAGCAATCCATGAACCTACAACGACGCACCATCCTTCAACAAGGATGCGGGCTGACGGTACTCGGCCTGGCTGTTGCCGCCGGCATCATTAAACCTTCAGAGGTGTTTGCCTCCGAGGATTGGAATGCCAAGGCGTTTGACACCAAATCATTTTTAGACACCGTTAAAGCACTGGGTGGCGCTGCGCCAGTAGAGAGCAAAGACGTAACCATCACTGCACCAGATATCGCCGAGAATGGTGCTGTGGTCCCCGTGGGGGCATCGAGCACCTTGGGTAAAGTGCAGGAAATTTCCATTCTGGTCGAAAAAAATCCGAACACATTGAGTGCATTGTTCATGATCCCTGACGGTACCGATGCATCGGTGTCGACCCGCGTCAAAATGGGTCAGTCCAGCGATGTGTATGCGCTGGTCAAGGCAGATGGCAAGTACTATTTTGCGAAAAAAGAAGTCAAGGTCACGCTCGGCGGCTGCGGCGGTTAATTGATAAGTCAGGAGATATCGATGTCAGGTCCAATGAAAATTAGAGCGCAGGCTAAAGACGACAAAGTCACTGTGCGCGTATTAATGTCTCACGAAATGGAAACAGGGCAGCGCAAAGATGGTGCGGGCAAGGTCGTTCCTGCGTGGTTTATTCAGACGGTTACCGCCACCTGCAACGGTAAAACAGTGCTCAAAGCCATGTGGGGCCCATCTGTGTCGAAGAACCCTTATCTGCAGTTTGCCTTTAAAGGCGCCAAAGCCGGGGACAAAGTGCAGGTCTCGTGGGTTGACAATCGCGGCGAAACCCGCAGTGACGAAACCGTAGTAAGCTAAAGTCGGTTGACCTGACCACCCGACCTGATCCTTAAGGGTCGGAGAACAGGCCATACGCTCTAGAGTAGGGCGGGTTGTGTATAGACGCGGAGGCAGACGGTGAAAAGCAATAGTCAAAAGGCCGGTGGGTGGCTGCGCAGCGCTGCGCTGGGCATCGCGGCCGTGGGGAGTGTTGTGTCGATGGGCCATGTGGCTTTTGCCCAAGGCAAAACGGCACAGCAAAGCATCGAGGAATACCGCGAAATGCTGGCTGATGGGAATCCAGCCGAGCTGATCGAAGCTCGGGGGGAAGATCTGTGGAAGCAGGTCCGCGGCCCTAAAAAAGCAAGCCTGGAGCAGTGCGACTTAGGCTTGGGCGCCGGCGTGATTCAGGGGGCCTACGCGCAGTTGCCCCGGTATTTCAAAGACGCCGATCGTGTGATGGATGCTGAGTCCAGAATTGTTTACTGCATGGTCAATCTGCAGGGGTTCAAAGAAGCAGACGTCGTTAAAAAGCCGTTTTCAGGCGCGGCTGAAGACCCTACGGATCTTGAATCCCTGACGGCCTATGTGGTGGGTTTGTCTCGCGGTTCGAAGATCGCTGTGCCACAGAGTCATCCCCAAGAGCGTCAATCGTATGCCCGCGGTGAAAAAATCTTTTTTTACCGCTCCGGCCCCTATGACTTTTCATGCTCAACGTGTCACGGAGCCCAGGGGCAACGCATTCGTTTGCAAGAATTACCCGAGCTGACCCAATCGACTCCAGCACAAAAGGCCTTTGCGACCTGGCCAGCCTACCGAGTGTCTCAGGGGGCCTTGCGCACCATGCAGTGGCGGATGAACGACTGCTTTCGGCAACAACGCTTCCCTGAGCTTAAGTACGGCTCCCAAGCCTCGATCGATCTGATCACCTTCATTGGTGTCAAAGCCAAAGATGGCGCCATGGATTCACCCGCGCTCAAGCGTTAAGGAGTGGTTGATGAACAAGAATTATGTAGTGGCCGGGGCATTGATGTGCGCGGCGGTTGTCGCTGGTTGCGCTTCTGCACCGTATGTCCCGTCACGCGATGACATTGTGGCTGAATTAAAGCAGTCGTTTGCTCCGCGCGGGGTTGCACAACTGGATCGACTGGATCAGACCGAGTTGCAGCAGGCGTGTTCAGCCGTTGCCGAGTCTGGCCAGGATCTGGACCCGGCGGTACGTGCCCGACTCGAAAAAACCGCGTTGGACACTGTCAAATATCCTGTAGACGGCCATTACCTGGGTGATTGGAAAGAGGGCGAGAAAGTTGCCCAAACCGGTGTCGGGATGCAGTTTTCTGATAAGCCGGAGACGCCCAATGGTGGTAATTGCTACGCATGTCACCAACTGGATCCGAAGGAAATTTCGTACGGCAATATCGGCCCCACCTTGTACCAATACGGCAAAATTCGCGGCAACAGTGAAGCGATTCAACGGTATACCTGGGCTAAAATCTGGAGCTCTCATGCCTACAATGCGTGCTCTGTGATGCCACGGTTTGGTGCTGCCGGTATTTTGACCGACAAGCAGCTCAAGGATGTCATGGCCTTGTTGTTGGACCCGGCGTCTCCCGTTAACCGATAAGCAGCAAGCCCGTTCTGACAACGGGTATACAAAATATTACTGGGTGATCATATGCAAATAAGTCGCAGAGAATTCCTCCACCTGTTGGCCGCAGGCGCCGCCAGTGGCCTCGCGCTCGACGCCTCCAATTCCATGGCCGCCGACAAGGGGGCTTCGTTGTATGATGTGCCGGCTTTTGGCAATGTGAGTTTGCTGCATATGACCGATTGCCATGCGCAGCTGATGCCTATTTATTTCCGCGAGCCCTCCGTGAATCTGGGATTGGGCCGTGCCATGGGCAACGCTCCGCATTTGGTCGGTGAACGATTGCTCAAGGCATTCCATATCAAACCGGGATCATCCGAAGCCTACGCTTTTAGCTATCTGGATTTTGAAAAAGCTGCGCGCCAATACGGCAAGGTGGGTGGTTTTGCGCACTTATCAACGTTGATCAAACGAATGAAGGCCCAGCGGCCTGGCGCTTTACTGCTCGACGGCGGCGACACGTGGCAGGGCTCTGCCACCAGCTTGTGGACGCAGGCACAGGATATGGTCGATGCCAGTAAATTGCTGGGCGTCGACATCATGACTCTGCACTGGGAATGCACTTACGGCGCTGATCGCGTGAAAGAACTCGCTGACGGCCCGATGAAGGGGCATATCGAGGTGCTGGCCCAAAACATCAAGACGGCCGATTTTGGGGATGCGGTATTCCCCAGCCACACCATCCGGACGATCAATGGGGTCCCGGTGGCCATCATTGGTCAGGCCTTTCCCTATACTCCGATTGCCAACCCCCGCTACATGGTGGCCGACTGGTCGTTCGGCATTCAGGAAGAAAGCCTTCAGCAAGTGGTCGACGCCGTCAAATCACAAGGGGCTCAGGTGGTGGTGCTGTTGTCTCATAACGGGATGGATGTCGATTTGAAACTGGCCTCCCAAGTCACCGGGATCGACTTTATCCTCGGTGGACACACCCACGATGGTGTACCTGCACCTGTTAAAGTGGTTAACAAAAGCGGCGTTACCTGGGTGACCAATGCAGGCAGTAACAGCAAATACCTGGGCGTGCTGGACATGGATATTCGCGGCGGTCAACTGCAAGGTTTCAAATACCGCCTGCTGCCTGTGTTCTCGAACTATCTGCCCGCCGACCCTCAGATGCAGGCGCTGATCGATTCTGTTCGCGCGCCTTTTGCGCAAAAGCTCGCTGAACCCTTGGCGGTGACCGAGGGTACTCTGTATCGCCGGGGTAATTTCAATGGCACCTGGGATCAGCTTATTCTGGATGCCCTGATGCAGGTCAAAGGCGCTGATATCGGATTTTCTCCCGGGTTTCGTTGGGGAACCAGCCTCTTGCCAGGGCAGACGATCACGCGGGAATTGCTGATGGATCAAACCGCCATTACCTACCCAATGACGACGCTGACCGACATGCGAGGCGACACCATCAAAACCATTCTGGAAGATGTGTGCGACAACCTGTTTAATCCAGACCCGTATTATCAGCAGGGCGGCGACATGGTCCGGGTGGGTGGCTTGCAGTATGCCTGCAATCCGAATGCAGTCATGGGTCAGCGTATTGTGGACATGCGCCTACATGGCCAGGCGATTGATCCGAATAAAACCTATAAGGTGGCGGGCTGGGCGCCTGTGTCAGAAGATGCAAAAAATGCCGGTGGCGCTCCGATCTGGGACGTGGTTGAAACCTACTTGCGTGATCAAAAGACCATCACGCCCCGCCGATTAAATGTACCCAAGTTGATGGGTGTCGCCGGTAATCCCGGTTTGGCCTGAGATTTGGCCTGAGAGCGCAGCGGTGGAGTGTCTGATGGCGTGGCAGCGGTTGTGGTGGTCATTTGTGGGGCGCTTGGCCTGCCTCGTATTGCCCCTGTGCGGGTTGATGGCTCCTGTGTCAGTCGCTTCTGCTCCGTTAAGTGCGTCTCAAGCCGTGGCGCCCTTTACCGGGGCAGCGCCGTTGCGTCGAAGCGCAGTCGATGACCATCCGGTCGTCTTGATCCTGTTTTCTCTGCCCGATTGCAAGTACTGCACGCAGGTCAAACAACAATACCTTCGCTTTGTGGAAAAGGACCCACGTTGGGCGGGGCAGGTGTTGGTGCGGGAAGTCGACTTTTCCCACAGCGCTTCGTCTCACAACACCTTCGAATGGCTGGATGGACGCCGACTCACGCCTCAACAGCTGGCAGCGCAATCGGGCGTGAAGGTGGCCCCGACGGTGATGTTGTTTAACAGTGCTGGCCAGCGGCTGGGCTCGCCGATTGTAGGCGCCAGTATCCCGGAATTTTACGGTGCCTACGTGGATGCTGCGGTCGAAAAAGCAATCGACGCCAATGCGCAACGCCTGCGTCCTGTGGAGGTGGCCGACCATGTGTGGGGCTTCTTTGGTGACTCGGGCCCCGCATCTTCGGCCAATCGTGGGTTCAATTCCAATGCCGCATTTGTGGAGTTGGACCAAGGCATCATTGTATTTGATGTGTTGGGCACACCTAGCCTGGGACAGGCCATGTTACCCGCCATCCGATCGATCAGCCGCAAGCCTGTTCGCTGGGTGGTGATCAGCCACTACCATGCGGACCATTTTTATGGCTTATCCGGGTTGCTGAACGCGCTGCGTCTGGAGGGGCAGCCCGCACCACAGATCATCGCGCATCAAAATGCCATGCTATATCTGAACAACGTGATTGCGCAGGAGCGCTTGTCGCAACGTAGCGCGGCTTTGGGGATCGACGAGGCGCAGATGTCAGAAATCCTGGTCAAACCCTCGGTGCTGTTAACGTTTAATCAGGCAGGCATGCCGGCGGATCAGGCGCTGATTGATGGAATACCCGCTTCGCAGGCAGTGATACTCGATATGTCAGGCAGCCACGCACCGGACGACGTTATGTTGTGGCTTCCCGGATCCAAAACCCTGTTGGCCGGTGATTTATTTTTTACGGGGCGTATTCCGTATGTAGGGGATTCAAACAGCAAGCGATGGGTGGAGCGTTTGCAAAGGCTCTCTGATCTGCCGGCCCTGGTGGCTATGCCCGGACATGGAAAGCCCTCGACACAGGTTGGGCCCGACATCCAATTGACGCTCAATTACCTCACGTACTTACGTGCCAGCATGGGCAAGGCGGTGACTGATCTAATCAGTTTTGACGACGCCTACGCCGCGACCGACTGGACCACGTATCAAGCCTTGCCAGCGTTTGCCGCCGCCAACCGGGTCAATGCCAACGCGGTGTACCTGCAAATGGAGTCCGAATCGCTTGGGCGTTGACCATCGACGTGTCCTGTTGTTACAGGGTTTTACCGATGTGATCGAAACTAATCGCTGACACCACACAGTATCACTTGCTCACAGACATCAGGATGTATGCATGTTTAAGCAGGTCGTTAGTGCAGCGCTATGTGCCGTGGTAACAGTCACAGGGTTTGTCAGCCTCAGTCATGCCGCTGTGGGTACACTTGATGTACCCGCATTCAAGTCCTATCACGCCAGGGTGTCTTCTGCAGATCCGGCCCTTGCCGATGGGTTGATTGTGCAATTTAAACGTCCACCTACCCCATTGGTACCGGTACACAATCTGGTGGTGTCCTTATTGCAGCAAACTGGCTTGTTTCCTGCCGTTGATCAGGTGTCCATTCGCGCCATGGGTGTGGCCAATACGTATGCAGTCAGCTGGGCGTCTGCTTCCATGGCCTTGTCTCAAACGCAATTGAACACACTGATAGCTCGTCTGTCTGCCTCGCCAGAGGTTGCCAGTGTGGTGGCCGACGCGCCTGTACAGTTGTTGGAGCGCACTCCTAATGATTCATTCTACAAAACGCAAAGCCGGTATTTGAGCCGTTCCTCATCCGGCGTTGGCATCGGCGCCGCTACCGCCTGGATGACCACCACCGGCGCCAGCAGTCAAATTATTGCGGTGATCGACACGGGCGTTCTATATGATCACCCTGACTTGCAGGGGCGCCTGTTGCCCGGCTACGATTTTATTTCTGATGTGGGCTCGGCCGGTGACGGCGACGGCCGCGATCCGAATGCCGCTGACCCGGGTGATGGCACTACCGCCGCCTATCTAAAAGGCAAGGGCGGGGCGTGTGCCCGTGTGCAGCCGGCAGACAGCAGCTGGCATGGAACAGCGGTGTCCGGCACGATCGCGGCGCAAACAAACAACACCATTGGCGTTGCGGGCATCAACTGGCAGGCCAATATCTTGCCTGTCCGGGTGGTCGGCAAATGTGGTGGCGTATTGTCTGATTTGATCGACGGCATGCTGTGGGCTTCGGGGCAGAGCGTGCCAGGCGCACCCGCCAATCCGACGCCCGCCAGCATTTTGAATTTGTCCTTGGGAGCTACCGCTACCTGCTCCAGCATATTGCAGGGCGCCGTCGATAGCATCCGCGCCAAAGGCATTCTTGTGGTGGCTGCGGCTGGCAATGAAAATTCATCCGTGACCGCACCGGGCAACTGCAAAGGAGCCTTGGCGATTGCCAGCGTAAATTACGATGGCTCCAAAGCCTCCTACAGCAATTATGGATCCCAGGTGAGTTGGTCGGCACCCGTGGGCAGCACGGTGGAAGAGTCGGTATTGACAACCAGCAACGACGGCAAGGTCGATCCCGGCAATAATACCTACGCTTACTATGCGGGCACCAGCTTTGCCACACCCATGTCCGTCGGTGTGCTGTCATTGGTCGCTGCTGCCAATCCGGGGTGGACGCCCGATCAGGTGGTCAGTCGCGTATTGTCTACGGTGGCCCCTTTTTCCAAGGTAACCGGTTTGCAAAGCTGCGATAGTTTTTCGCTGTTGCGGGGGCAAGTGTGTAACTGCACGACCAATTCGTGCGGTGCGGGGGTGCTTAACGCGGCGGCTGCTTTACCGGAGGGTACTGCCACAGCCAGTTCAACCATGTCCTCAGATGCAGCTCCGAGTTCGTCTGGATCTGCCGCTGCCGCCTCGAGCAGCCCATCATCGACGCCTGCCAGCACCAATGCCAGCGAAGCGGCCAGTAGTCCGGCTGCCACCAGCAGTAGCAGCGGCGGGAGTGGTACCGGTGGGGGTGGGGGGGCCCTGGCCGT